>DATLKH010000191.1:0-4852 GCA_035538475.1 Candidatus Dormiibacterota bacterium
AACCGGTACTTCGCGCTGACGGGCATCAACGACCCGGTATCGCTCTTCATGGGCAACTACGGGCGCTACAGCTACCTCACCGGAAAGTGGACCGAGATGCCGCACCGCGAAGAGAAGCACGATGGATACCTTGTCGCCGAGCTCCAATCGGGCCACGTTCCGACCATGGGCGCGAATGGATTTCTGGTCCGGACCAGCGTTCTTCGCGAGAATCCAACGGGCGACTATTACTTCGACATCGACGTGGTCAACGAGCTGGTCGGGCGGGGATACACGAAAGTGGCCAAGGTTGACGTCGCGCTCGGGCACCATTTCGCGCGCGACCTGAAAAGCTTTCGACGCAAGACACGCCGGCGGATCGAAGACTTCCTTTACTGGCGCGAGCAGCGCAACTACCCGTGGCTGTCTTCGGGACGAGCGCCGATCATCCGCTTCGTCGCGTACACGGTTCTGGTCGTGCCCCTGCTCATGCAGGTGATGCGCGGGCAGAGCAAAGTTCGTGACGCAGCGTGGTGGTACCACGTGCCGGTGTGCTGGACGACGCTGTGGCTTTATGCCTGGGCGGTGCTGGTTTCGATGCGGCGCAGCGCTCCACACTCGAGAGAGGGTTGGGAACACTGAACGGGCTCAATCGCGTGGTGTCGACTTCGGGCAGCATCGGGACCGCCGCGGCTCTCTGCGCCGTCTACCTGTACAGCCGCTTGCAGGCGCGGACGGGCACACCAGTGCTGGCGCAGCCGAACCAGCCTTCAGGTCGATCGGCGCTGGCTTCGAGCAGGCTCGCGCGAAGGGCGATGCAGTTCCGGATGCGGGATGGGGCGCGAGTGCGCTGCCGCCTGGTCGACGCCGGCAGCTTGCTGTCGGTCAACGTGGACCGTGACTACGATCTGCCCGGGATCGATTGGGCATCGATGCAAGCGATCGTCGACATCGGAGCCCATGTCGGGACCTTCACGCTCTGGGCCGCGCTGCGTGCGCCGCACGCGCGGATCCTTTCGGTGGAACCAAATCCGAACACCTTCGCCTTCCTGCAGCGCAACATCGCTGACAACGGGCTGGCGGACCGCATCACAGCGGTCAACGCAGCTGCCGGCCCGACACAGGGAGTGGGGACGCTCGAGCTGGTCGAGCACTCACTCGGAACCAGGCTGGCGCGAAACGGGGGAGGCACGGTGACCGCTCAGGTCGAAACCGTTCCAGACCTCCTAAAGCGAGGCGGCATCGATCGGATCGACTTCCTGAAGATGGACTGCGAGGGCACGGAATACGAGATCTTCGACGCCCTCGACTCGGAGACGCTGCGCCGGTTCAAAGCCATCGCGTGCGAGTACCACCCTGTCCCTGGCCGTGACGTAAGCGAGATCGCACGCTGTTTGCGCGACAGCGGATTCCAGGTGGAGGTTCCCGACGCCCGCCTCGGGCTGATCTGGGCCGTTCGATGACGCAGGCGGGCGCGCGCTCTCCGCGGCTCGGGATTTTGATCGACCGCCTGGTGCTCGGCGGGGTCGAGAAGACCGCCATCGAAGAAGTGCGCGCGCTCAGAGAGCTGGGTGTGGACGCGACGCTTCTGGTGCTGAAGCGCGACCGGTCGATTCCGGCGGCGGTGCAGGAATGGATCAGCGGCCTTCCCGTCGTGTATCTGGACGACCGTATCCCACGCTGGCTGCGTCTTTCGTGGAAGATTCCCGGCTTCAGCTTCTTCTCCCTGTTCCATCTCCTGTATCCCGCCGTGATCCCTCTGCGGGTTGCAAGGAAGGAATGGGATGCGGTGGTCTCGCACAACAGCTACACCACCCTCACGGCGTGGTCCCTGTCCAGATTTCGCGCGATTCCATACAGCATGTTCGTGTGGGATCCGATCGCGTCGGTTCTCGTCAACGCCTACCCGTCAGGTTTGGTGGCGGCCATCCGTCCTCTCGTTCTTCCTGCCGGCAGGTGGGTCGACCGGATGCTCGCCCGCGGAGCGCGGCAGCTCATCGCCGGGAGCCGCACCTACGTTCAATACTTGAGCTCGTTCCTGCGGGCCGGCGCGTCGATCGTGGTCGCGCCGCCGGGCTGCGTGCCGGCGAAAACGGCGCGCGCCGCCGCAGGTCGATATCTGTATACGGCCACCTCGTGGAAAGAGGGCAAGCAGCTGGAGGTGTTGCTCAAGGCGCTCACCAAACTGCCCGAGGCGGAGCTCGTGATCGGCGGACGCTGGCTGCATCCTTCTTATCACGAGCAAATGGCCGCACTGGTTCAGGAGCTCGGGCTCGGCTCGCGCGTGAAGATCACCGGAGAGCTGAGCGAGAACGACATGGCCCGGTACGCGGCAGGCGCTCTCTGCTCGGTGACCACGAACGCGGAGCGCGGTTTCGGGATGCCGGCTCTGGAGGCGGCGGCCCAGGGCTGCACCTTTGTCTGTCCGAGGATTGCCGGCGTCGGCGCCTACTTCACCGATGGAGTCGAGGCTTTCTACTACGAGGAGGGAAATTCCGATCAGCTTGCTGCTGTGCTGCGTCCGCTGATCAAGGACCACGACCTCGCTCTGCGAGCAGGCGTCGCCGCCTGGGAACGGGCGCGCAGCACTCTGACGTGGCGGCACCACGCGATCACGATTGCTAACGCCGTCGGTCAGCCGGTGCCGGCTCAGCTCACGGTGTAGATGTCGACGCCGTTGATCGTCGTGACGTAGGTCAGCCCCGGCACGTTCTCCGGCAGGTCCCATCCATCCGCGACGTAGTCGTCGCGGTGCACGAACACGTAGCGGACTCCGTAATTCCGGAGCTGATCAGCCACCCCCGGCGCGTAGTAGGGCTCGAGCTGAAGGGCCGCGTCCGCCACCGGTCCGTCGGTCGCGGCTTCGTTGAGGAAGGTGGGGTGGAGGTGCACCATCTGATAGAGCTCGTACTGCCGGACCTGCACCTCCTGCGTCTGCACCACGCTCGACTGCGCGGGATATTCGATCAAGATGCCGGGGGGCTGGGCGGCGAGCCACGTGTACTCCGCCGGCGCTGGCAGGATCGCGTAGGTGTGGGTGGGAGGGAGATTGTTGAACTCGATCGCGAGGAGCAGAAACGGAATCACAAGCAGCAGCTGCTGCCGGCCCGGTTTCAATCGCGACTGAAGCGCTGTCAAGCCGCCCGCAGCCAGGATCATCGCCCCTAACAGGACGAGGATCACAAATCGCGCGTAGACGCGAAAGAACGTGACCACCTGGTACAGGTAGTAGGACGGCGCCTTGATCGGTATGCCGAAGAGGTGGGCCATCGGCGGCTCGGCCAGCGCCGCGCCTACGAGCACCAGAGCAATGGCCAGCGCTGTCGGAAATCGGACGCGGTTGAGCAGAAGGCCCACCACCGCAAGCGCCATCACGGTGTAACCGACTGCGAGGCTCGACTCCGTCCAGTTGCTGTCGTGCAGGTGCGCGTTCTCCCAGGCTCTGATCGCGTTCGGGAGCAATGGATTAGCGTGCCACGGCAGCGCGTACTCGTAGATGCGGGCGGAATAGACCTGCAGCTGGCCGATATCGCGGTGGACGCTGCCGATCGCTCCCGACAGCGATCCGCCGCTGCCCGGCCGGTGAGCGAAGACGAGCATCAGCGGCACGAACAGCGCTGTGACCGCCGACATGATCACGCCGGCCGTGACGTTTTGCTTGAGCCACTGCGTGAACGGCACCGTGCGCTCGGCGAACAGCAGGCTCACGACGAAGAAGACCGCCAGGCCGAACCCCAGGACGTAGAAGACCGAGTAGTCCATCCACAGCTCGAGCCCCACCGTTACGCCGGCGAATGCCGCATAGCGCATGCGCCCGGTCTGGTTGCGGGCGACGAGGAAGTAAAGCGCTAGCGCAACGAACTCCAAATGCGTCTGGTAAGCGTGTCCTTGCGCTTTTTCGACGTGATACGGCGCGAACGCGAAGGCGAGACCGCTGAATGCACATGCGAGCTGCGAATAGCCGAGCTTGCGCACGAATAGGTACATCGCCCATGCCGTGAGTGGAAATCCGCTCAAGACCAGCAGGTTGTAGCTGGCGATCGGCCCGATCAGTGCCGACAGAGGGGTGAAGACGAGAACCGGCAAGACGACGAACGGAATCTGATCCCAGCCCGATCCAAGGGGCACGCCTTCGAGCGTGTTGTCGAAGACCGACCTGCCGTGCAAGAGGGCATAACCCCACCACCAGAACTGCGTGACACCGCCTGTCGCGTCGCCGGGCGAGCCGTAAATCGATTGGTTGAAATGGAGGATCACGGGGAAGGTCACGACCAGCGACAGGGCTGTCGCGATCAGAAAGACCAACGTCGCCGGTCGCCGTGCGAATCCACCGAGACCAGTGCGCCCGGGCGCCGAAACGGCCATGGCCGTCTATCGTATTGAGCCGATGCGGAACCCCGCGGATTCCAACTGGAAGGTGTTGGACCGCGCATCGGAGCTTGCGCGTCCCCCGTGGCTGGAAGTCTTCAGAGAAAAGATCGAGCTTCCGAGCGGGCGCACGGTCGATGACTTCTACACCGTCGAGATGCAGGATTTCGCGGTGGTTGCCGCGCTCACCGAGAGTCGCGAGGTCGTGATCGAGCGGCTGTATCGTCGCGGCGCTGACCGGACCACATGGTCATTGCCCGCCGGATACGTGCATGCCAACGAAACGCCTCTTGAGGCGATTCAGAGGGAGATGAGCGAAGAGACCGGGTACGAGGCCAGTGAATGGCTCGAGATGGGACGTTTTATCGTGGATGGCAATCGGGGATGTGGCTGGTGCTACTGCTTCGCGGCCACGGGCGCGTGGCTTGCGCACACGCCCAGGAGTGACGACCTGGCCGAGGTCGACGTCTCGGTTGTGCCCTGGAGCCGATTGCTAGAATTGCTC
>DATLKH010000192.1:0-8078 GCA_035538475.1 Candidatus Dormiibacterota bacterium
CGACGACCTGACCGCGCCAGACGTCTCTGGCCGCCCGAGCATCGACTCGGTCACTCGTTTGCTCAGCGCCGGCATCATCGTTCTGGCCACCGTGCACCTGCTTTCGATCCGAAGCGCGGCCGATGCGGTGGCTGAACTGCTTGGGGAGCAGCCCACCGAGCCTCTGATCGGGGACGCGTTCTTCGACCTCATTGACGAGATCGAGTACGTGGACATCACGCCCGATGATCTCTTGCGCCGCATCCGCGAAAAGACGATCCTCTCACCCGCGGAGCTTGCGCTCGGAATGCAGCGGGAGCTGCGGCCAGCGGTGCTTTCGGTTCTGCGCGAGTACGGGCTCCGAATGACGGCCGAGCATGTGGACCGCCAGCTCGCGGCATTCTTGCCGTCGACCCAGTCTCCACTCGAATTCCGTGGTCGCATCGTCTTGTCCCTGCCGGTAGCGACGGGGCTGGAATCGCGGATTCGCATGGTGGCGAAGTACGCCGCGTCGCAGTCGGCGAAGTTTTCCGTCGTCACAGTACGAACCAGAGCTCTGACCGACACGGAGAAGTCGGCGCTTGGTTCATATGCATCGCTGACCCACCAGCTTGGCGGTGAATTCGTCCGGCTTGAAGGACGCACCGTCGGACGCGCACTCGTCAACTTCATCCGGCGCGTTCAAGCCACCGAGGTCATGCTCGGGCACCGCCGGCGCAAACCGTGGCGGCCGTGGGACACCACCAGCGAGGTCATACGGCTCCTTTCCGGCGTCGACGTCCACATCCTTCGCGCTCGGGAAGCCCACCCTGAGCTCGCGCATAACCGAAGGTCGCTTCGGCTATCTGCCGAGTAGAGATTTCAGCTGCGCGGGGCTGATGTTGCCGCCGCTGCAGATCAGTGCGACCCTGCGCCCGGTCAGATCTTTCTTCAATTTCACCGCGGCGGCCAGAGCCGCGGCACCCGCGCCTTCAACCAGAGTTCGCGTCTTCTCGATCATCACCAGCGTGGCAGCGTCGATCTCGTCGTCGGAAACGAGGATGAATCGGTCGAGCAATCGTTGGAGGATGCGCTGCGGAAACATCATCGGCATGGCCGTCGACAACCCTTCCGCTCGTGTGCGATTCGGAGCCTCCCGTCGCTCGCGCGCAGTCCACGTGAGATAGGCGGACGGCGCTTCCGCGGATTGGACGCCGATGACCTCGAGGTCTGGGTTGATCGCTTTGGCCGCGATGCAGGTTCCCGCCGCACCTGAGCCGCCGCCCACCGGCACGATGATCGTGTCGACCGCGGACTCCTCCTGAAGGATCTCCAGCGTGTGTGTACCAACGCCGGCGATCAGGAGCGGCTCGTCTCCTGAGTGGATGTACCGATATCCGTGTGATTTCGACATCTGCTCGGCGTTGAGCCGCGCGTCGTCGTACCTCTCTCCACTCAGCATCACTTCCGCGTGGAGGTCCTGCATCGATTCGACCTTCACCGGATTCGCGTTCTCCGGGGCGCAGATGATGGCGCCGACCCCGAACAGACGCGCCGCATATGCGACCGACTGGCCGTGATTCCCGGTTGAGGCCGCGATGACTCCTCGCCGGCGCTCATCGTCGCTCAAGCGACTGATCAGATTGATCCCGCCTCTCACCTTGAAGGCACCCGTGGGGTTGAAGTTCTCGTGCTTGATGAAAATCTCTGCGCCGACGAGGCGGTCCAACGAGGGATAGCGACGCAGCGGCGTCGGCTCGAGATGCGGCCGGATCTGACGAGCGGCGTCCAGCACATCGGCAAATGTCGGTTCCCTCAGCTCTGCGATCGCTTGTTGCAAGGAGTCTCTATTCTCACATTCGAGTTGAAGGCTCTGGTCAAAGCGAAGAGGGAGCCGGGCCTGTGGCTGGAGGACGTGCCGCGGCCCAGTCCCGGCCCTGGAGAGGTCCTCGTCCGGGTGCTGCGCACAGGCATTTGCGGGACGGATCTCCACATCGACCAGTGGAACGAATGGGCGCAGCACACCATCGAGCCGCCGCTGGTCGTCGGCCACGAGTTCGTCGGCGAGGTCGCTGAGCTCGGTGAAGGTGTGGCCTCCGTGTATCCCGGTGAGATCGTCGGCGCGGAGGGACACATCACTTGCGGGAAATGCCGCAACTGCCTCGCGGGTCGCCGCGTGCTCTGTGCCAACACCGTCGGCATCGGAGTTCAACGCGCCGGCGCTTTCGCCGAGTACATCGTCATGCCGGCCGGCAACCTGTGGCCGCACCTGACCAAAATCGATCTCGACGTCGCGTCGATCTTCGATCCGTTCGGCAACGCCGTTCATACCGCGACGCAGTACCGGCTGGTCGCCGAGGACGTGCTCATCACCGGAGCAGGTCCAATTGGAATCATGGCCGCGCAAGTCGCGCGCCACAACGGCGCGCGATTCGTCGTCATCACCGATGTCAGCGATTACAGACTGGACCTTGCCCGCAAAGCCGGCGTGACGATGGCCGTCGACGTCCGAAAAACCCGGCTGCAGGAGGTGCAGCAGCAGCTCGGGATGAAAGAAGGCTTCGATGTGGCATTCGAGATGTCGGGTGTGGCGAGCGCGATGAAGGAGATGATCGAGAACATGGCGCACGGCGGCCGGATCGCCGTGCTCGGCCTCCCCGATCACGAGTTTGCGATCGACTGGACGCAGGTCGTCTTCAAGATGCTGACCATCAAAGGCGTGTACGGCCGGCAGATCTTCGAGACGTGGTATCAGATGTCCGTTTTCGTCCAGAGCGGACTCGACATCTCGCCCGTGATCACGCATCGATTTCCGTACGACCGATATCGAGCCGCATTTGACGTCGCGGAGTCGGGACAGTGCGGAAAGGTGGTGCTGGACTGGACAGGAGCGTCACATGTTTGAGCAAATGCGGACACATCTCGTGCAGGAGCTGGACCAGATTCGCAGCGCCGGCCTGGAAAAGCCGGAGCGTGTGATCACGACGCCTCAAGGTGCGCTGGTGGGGGTCCTCGATCGCGAAGTCTTGAACCTCTGCGCCAACAACTATCTCGGCCTGGCCGACCATCCCGCCCTGGTCGACGCCGCGAAGGAGGCGCTCGACCGCTGGGGCTACGGGATGGCGTCGGTCCGATTCATCTGCGGCACGCAGGAGGTGCACAAAGAGCTCGAGGCCGCGCTCACGGATTTTCTTGGAACCGAGGACACGATTCTTTATTCCTCGTGCTTCGATGCGAACGGCGGCATTTTCGAAGCCCTGCTCGACGAGCGGGACGCGGTCATCTCTGACGCGCTGAATCACGCCAGCATCATCGACGGCATTCGACTCTGCAAAGCGCGCAGGTTCCGCTACGCGAATCGCGACATGGCCGACCTGGAGAAGCAGCTTCAGGACAGCGCCGACGCGCGCTTCCGCATGGTCGTCACCGATGGCGTCTTTTCCATGGACGGATACCTGGCGCCGCTGCGCGAGATCTGCGACCTGGCCGAGAGCCACAACGCAATGGTCATGGTCGACGACTCTCATGCGGTTGGATTCATCGGCGCCAACGGTCGCGGGTCGCACGAGGCGGCAGGTGTGGTCGGACGGATCGATGCGATCACCGGAACTCTCGGTAAAGCGCTGGGCGGCGCCAGCGGCGGTTACGTTTCCGGCCGCAAGGAGCTGGTCGCGATGCTGCGCCAGAGGTCTCGTCCCTATCTGTTCTCGAACTCGGTCGCGCCGCCGATCGTGGCGGCGAGCTTGAAAGTCCTGGAGCTCCTACGATCGGCCGGCGAGCTGCGGCGCACGCTCGAAGCCAACACCCAGTACTTCAGGCGGCGGATGGCGGAGGAGGGTTTCGACATCCTTCCCGGAGAGCACCCGATCGTGCCGGTGATGGTCGGCGATGCCGCCCTCGCGGCCCGGATGGCGGCGCTGATGCTCGAGAAGGGCGTGTACGTGATCGGCTTCTCCTATCCGGTGGTGCCCCAGGGCAAAGCGCGCATCCGCTGCCAGGTCTCGGCCGCGCACACCCGAGAGGAGTTGGAGCGGGCGGTCCAGGCCTTCGTCGCGACCCGCCAGGAGCTGGACGCCGCCGCTCGGTAGAGCCGGACTGGGACGCGTTTCTTCCATTGATGAGCGAGGACGAGCGGACCCTGGTGATGCTGGGCGAGGCCCTGGCCAAGGTTGCGCGCCCGCACGATTGCGACGACGTGATCCCGGTCGATGTTCGCACGGCGCTGTGGAGCCTCGGGGTGCCGTGCACCGATTTGACTCCCCGACAGGAGCTCGTCGCAAGGCTCTGGGCGCGGAAGCGCAACTTGCTCACCGCCATCCAGGGGCACTGGGGCGGACCGACTCTGACGCCGCCCAGCGCGGCTTAGGATCTGAGCTCTTCGCCTGTCGATCCCAACGCTGAAGCGGCGCGGGAAGCCGGACTCGTCTACACCACCGACGTCGAACCAGGAATTCGGCGCGTCCGGCGGGGCAAGCGATTCGAGTACCGAGGGCCGGATGGAAAGATCGTTCGCGATGCGGACACGCTCGACCGCATCCGCTCACTTGCCATCCCGCCTGCGTGGGAAAGCGTCTGGATCACCACGCGCCCGCGCGGTCACTTGCAGGCGACCGGCCGCGATGCACGCGGACGCAAGCAGCACCGCTATCACCCACGCTGGCGTGAAGTGCGCGACGCCAACAAATTCGACCGCATGGTTGAGTTCGGGCGGGCTCTGCCCAGAATCCGAAGCCACGTGGCGCGCGCCCTCAGGCGTGAAGGTCTACCGCGGGAAAAAGTGATCGCAACCATCCTTCGCCTGCTCGAGACCACGTATTTGCGCATCGGCAACGAGGAATACGCGAGGCAAAACCATTCCTTCGGGTTGACGACGTTGCGCAACCGGCATGTCGACGTCAGGGGATCGACGGTGCGCTTTCTCTTCAAAGGCAAGGGCGGTCGGGAGGTATCGCTCGACGTTTCGGACCGGCGCGTCGCCGCCGTGATCAAGCGATGTGAAGAGCTGCCGGGCCAGATGTTGTTTCAGTACGTCGACGACGGCGGCGATCGACGCACCGTAACTTCGGACGACGTCAATCAATACCTCCGCGAAGTGAGTGGCGGCGAGTTCACGGCGAAGGATTTTCGGACCTGGGCGGCCACCGTGCTGGCGGCTTGCGCGCTGCGCGAGCTCGCGACCTTCGAGTCGGAATCCGAAGCCAGGCGAAAAGTGATCTCGGCCATCGATCAGGTCGCGGAGAGTCTGGGCCACACCCGCGCCGTGTGCCGCCGTTCATACGTTCATCCCGGAATCGTCGACAGCTTCATGGAGGGCACGCTCGAGCAAGGGCTGAGCATCACGGTGGCCAAGCCGGCCCATCGCTTGAGATCCGACGAAGCGGCTGTGCTCGCACTGCTTCGCCGGCTCGCCAGGCGCAAGGTAAGCGGCAACGACAGGCGGTTATATCGATATGGCCCAAGCCGCGTATCGCACGCCGCCTGAGGACCAGGGAGTCACCGGCCGAACCGATCACCTCGAAATCGACTGGCCGCGCTCGCTCGGATTTTTCGGCGCTCTCGGCGCCGCAGTAGCCCTCGACCTGGTTCCAGTGCCGATCGCCGCGTTCGTCGCAGCCGTTCCGTTTCTCAAGCTGATCAACCGGCCCAACGCGTCCAGGCCCGAGAGATTCATCAGTCATCTCGTCGACGGCGCGGCCAAACCGGTCGGAGGGGATGCTGAAGGCACCGTCCGATGGGCGCCGGGAGAGATCAAGGCGATGGCGAGATCCAGATCTCGCCGCGCACGAAAAGCATCAACGCATCGACGAGGAGAAGGTCGGAAATGATCGATGAGATTCTCGAACGAGCCGTCCCTTGGGGCGTCTTCATCGGCATCGGAGCGATGATCGGAGCGGCGTTCCCGGGCGAGACGCGACATGCTGCGAAGACCTTGATGCTCACTGGTTTTCGCGCCGCGGACTGGGCTCGAGTGTTCAGCGCGGAGGCCTATGAGAAAGGACAGGATGTTTTCGCTGAGGCACGCGTCGAGTACGAGCAGCTGAGACGCGAGGCTGAGCGCGAAGCCGAGCGAGGTCGTCTTCGCGTCGTGCCATCGCCGCGTCGCAGGCCGGCGGCGTCGCAATCGAACGGCCACCGTCACGCGCGGCCGCGCAAGCAGGGTCAGCAAGCATCGCCTGAATCGATCTAAGGATGGCCACGCCGGCAGGAGAGGTGGTCTTCCTCGAACACTGGATGCCGGGCCGGGCGCGCCTGCGCGTGCCTCGGCCGAGGACGCCGGCCCATGTCAGGCGAATGGCGGGTCACGTCGGGCGCAGCCAGCACGTGCGCAACGTGAGCGCCAATCCGCAAACAGGCAGCCTCCTCATCACATTTGACACGGGAGATCCCCTCGACCTGATCGTCGACGAGCTTCGCCTGAGCGGCCTCGAAGTGATGTCCTCGATCGAGACGGCCGGAAAGAGCATCCGGACTCAGAGCAGCGGCGCGGCGCTGGTGCGGCACATCATGGGCCGCGCGAATTCGACGCTGCATGTGAAGACACGCGGGCGCGTCGACCTGCGGCTCGTGGTGCCGGCCGTCTACTTGCTGCTGGCGGCTCGCAGCTTCATGCGCCAGCGAGGAAGGCTCCGCGATGCCGCATGGTATCAGCTGCTGTACTGGGCGTTCGACAGCTTCTTCAAGCTCCACGAGGAAACGACGCTGCAAGGAGGCGCTGGAACGCGTGCCCGTGTCGTCGACTAAAGGCGTGCAGGTCGCCCACAGAGTCGACGGCAGGGTTCGCTTCGAACTCCCGGCGCGACTGCTCGCGCCCAGGGCTCGAGCCGGTATCGAAGCCGCGCTAGACAGCAATCCCGCGGTAACCTCGGCTCGATTCAATGTTGCGGCACGCTCGCTTGTGGTCGAGCATGCGCCGCACCTGCGCATCGCCGAGCTGAGCCGGATGATCGAGACGGCTGCGCCACGAGAGCCTGCCGAACCAAATCGTGCCGGCCATCCGGAACGACACGTCAAAAGCCTCGCTGCATTGAGCGCCGGCGGTCTGTTGGCGCTCGCCG
The DNA here is from genome assembly GCA_035538475.1 of Candidatus Dormiibacterota bacterium. Taxonomy (GTDB): domain Bacteria; phylum Chloroflexota; class Dormibacteria; order Dormibacterales; family Dormibacteraceae; genus 40CM-4-65-16. The sequence continues at coordinate 7,014 of DATLKH010000192.1, forward strand.
GCACACCATTGTCGCTGCCGCTGATCGGCCTTGGATCGCTGGCGATCTTTCGTCGCGCGGCGCTTCGCTTCCGTAAGGGCAAGGTCGGCGTCGACGCGCTCGACGCGACCGCGATGACCATCACCCTCGCGACGGGGCAGTTCATGACCGCGGCGGTGCTTGGGGCGCTCGTCGAAGGTGGTGAGCTGCTTCGGGACCTGACGGCATCGCGCACGCGCCGAGAACTTGGCGCGCTGATGTCGCACGAAGGGAAGACGTGCTGGAAGCTCATCGGAACAAAGCGCGTTGCGACCAGAGTCGCAAGCCTGCGAGCCGGGGATCGTGTGATGGTCGGGAACGGCGATCGAATTCCCGTCGACGGCACGGTGGTTAAAGGACGCGCCCTGGTCGACGAACGCCTGCTGACCGGTGAGCCGGTGCCAGTGTCGCGATCTCCGGGTCAGACCGTGTTCGCGATGACAGTCGTGATCGACGGTGAGCTGGTCATAGAAGCCAGCGGCACCGCTTCGGATTCGCGTGCCGGACGGATCATGGCATTCCTCGAACGGGTACCGATCGGAGAGACGCGTATGGCGGACCATGCACGCCGCATAGCCGACCGATTCGTGATTCCCGTCATGGGCACGGCGGCCGTCGTCTATGCCTTGACCGGCAATGCCACGCGCGCCGCGTCGATCTTGATCTTCGATCTGGCCAGTGGCATTCGCGTCGCCGCGCCGACCACGATGCTGGCGAGTCTCATCGGCGCGGCCCGGGAGGGCATTCTGATCAAAGGCGCTGCCGCGATGGAGAAGCTGGCACGAGTGGATGCGGTGGTATTCGACAAGACCGGCACTCTGACCATGGGACAGCCGGCCGTCACTCAGATCACGCCTTTCAACGGTCTGACCGACAACGATCTTCTTGCCGTGGCCGCCGGTGCGGACCAGGGGTTGAATCACCCGCTTGCCGCCGCCCTCGTCGGCGAGGCGGAGGCGCGCCGACTGAGCCTGCCGCGACGCACGAAGACCGACTATCGCATCGGCCTTGGAGTCGACGCACAGCTGGAGGGCAAACACCGCTACC
>DATLKH010000193.1:0-6102 GCA_035538475.1 Candidatus Dormiibacterota bacterium
AGCATGGCGGCCCGATCTGCCTCATATCGACGTCGAGCGCCATGCCAGGCGATGGCGTCCTGGATCTTCCCAGGCTCCAGCATCATCTCGCCGGCGGCGACGCGCTTGATGGCTTCGACGACGGCATCTGGTGCCTCCGACTTGGGCAGGAACGCCGCCGCTCCGGCTCCCATCGCCATCCACAACGTCTCGTCATTGTCATAGGCGGTCAAGAAGATGATGCCGGTGTCTTTGCGGTTGGCCTTGATCGCGGTTGCAGCTTCTATGCCTGAGCCGTCGGGCAGACGAATGTCCATGACCACGACGTCGGGTTTGAGCCTGTCGACGAGCGCGACCGCGGACGCACTCGTACCGGCGATGCCAACCAGTGCGAGTCCGGGATCTTGCTTGAGCACCGCCGCGAACGACTCGGCGAGCACGCGATGATCCTCGACGAGCAGGACTGTGATTGGCGCGGCGGCGACTGCGTGCCCATTAGTCCCAACCTCTCTGGCGACCGTCGACATCGACTCCGTCCGCGGTCGAGCTGTTCGGCTAAGAGGCGCTGGCCTCCGGCCGGCCATGTTTTACCCCATCCCCTTTCTGAAGCCCCACTATACGGCGCGCTTCGAGCTGCGCCGTCGGTCGCGAGGACGACCGGCCGCGACCGCTGTCCAGCACCTCACTCACCCCTGCGGCGAGCCGGACAGGATCAGTCTCATGCTTGCTAAGCCACCCCAAGGCGCCCGCGCGCCGAGCCCGGTCGCGCTCTCCGTTGCGACCCGAGTCGTTGGTGAGGATCAGCACCGGAAGCGATTCCGCGCGCACGTCGAGGCGGATGTTGTCGAGAATGTCGAGCCCCGTGATGATCCCGCTTAAGTGGTAGTCCAGCACGGCGACGTCAGGAATCTCGGTTTCCATGGCCGCGAACACCGCCGTCACATCGGCGGCGACCCTGACCCTGAAACCAGCCGCCTCGAGGCCGATCCGGTACATCTCGGCGGTGGCGCCGTCATCCTCTGCCAGCAACACGAGCGGGCGAGGCTCTCCAGCGCGGCGCGCAATATCCGGCCTGGCGTGGGACCGCGAGCGCCGCGCGGACGCACCGTCTGCCCGGTGTGCCGGCGTATCGGGATTTGGTTCGATCACTCCATGAGATCTTCCGACCGGGCCGCATGGCGCGCATGACCTGATCGGTCGGTCTTTGCCTACTCATTTCGGGCGAGGCGGCGGCGGGCGGTTGCCGGTACGATCAGGCCATTCCAGACGGAGGGGGGAGGGGAATGCCCGTCAATTCCAGTTCGAGCCGACTCGACCAGCTGCACACTCGGTCCGACGACATCCTGGCCAGGTGGATCGCGGAGCAGAAGGCCAGTGGGGCCGCCCGGCCCGACCTGATCAGCGAAGCGGACCTGGGCCGGCAGTGCTCTGAGGTGCTGTCGGCGTTTCTCGGCGCGCTGGGCTCCGGTTCAACCGATGTCATGGGCCCTGCGTGGGAGGGAATGCGGTCGTCGCTTCGATCGGTGTCCACGTCGCGGGCGCGCAGCGGGTGGAAGCCGTCGGAGACCGTCCTTTTCGTGCTTTCGCTGAAATATCCCGTCATCGACCTGCTCGAAAAGTCGGCCAACCTCGACGAGGTGATCGCGATCGAGCGGCTGATCGACAGGCTGGCGCTGTTCACCGCCGACTTGTACCAGCAGGGCCGCGAGGACGTGATCTTGCGGCAGCAGTCCGAGCTGCTCGAGCTCTCGACTCCGGTCGTCAAGCTCTGGGAGGGAGTCCTCGCCCTGCCGATCATCGGAACGCTGGACAGCGAGCGGACGCAGGTCGTCATGGAGACACTGCTCAAGGCGCTGGTCGACACCGGCAGCATGATCGCCATTCTCGACATCACCGACGTCCCGACGGTGGACACCCGCGTGGCACAGCATCTAATCCAGACGGTTTCGGCGGCCCGCTTGATGGGCGCGGAGTGCTTCATCAGCGGCATTCGGCCCCAGATCGCGCAGACGATCGTTCATCTCGGCGTAGCTCTGCCCGATGTGACAACGAAGGCCACGCTCGCTGACGCTTTCGCGGCTGCGCTCGGTCGTTTGGGACGTGCGGTCGTGCCGGCGGGCTCCGGGTCCATGCGGACACCCTGATTCGATGGACCGCGTTCCAATCAACAAGGTCGGGGACTTCCTGCTGGTGAGCCTTCAAGGCGATATTCACGACGCCGTCGCGCTGGCCCTCCAGGAGGACCTTGGCAACCGGATCGTGAGCACGCGGGCTCGCCTCATATTGCTCGATATCTCTGCGCTTCAAATCGTCGATTCGTTCATAGGACGTTTGATCGGCGACATCGCGGCCATCGCGCGCCTCCTCGACGCCGAGGTCATCGTCGCGGGGATGCAACCTGCTGTCGCTATCACGCTGGTCGAACTCGGCTTGGATCTGAAGGGCATCCGCACGGCACTGAGCGTCGAGAGCGCACTCGCGATGGCAGGCATTGGTGCTCGCATCTAGCGCGGCGACAGAGGCGATCACCGTCCATCTCGAGACCCAGGGCGACGTCGTCGTCCTGAGGCATCGCGTTCGTGAACACGCGCTCGAGCTTGGCTTCAGCCTTCTCGACCAGACGAAGATCGTCACTGCGGCGAGTGAACTCGGCCGGAACGCCATCACCTATGGCGGCGGCGGCGAAGCGATGATCGAGTCGTTGCACGATGGCCGGCGAATCGGCATCGCTCTCACCGTCACCGATCACGGGCCCGGTATTGCAGACGTCGAACAGGCGATGCGCCCGGGCTTCACCACCGGGTCCGGTCTCGGCTACGGCCTTAGCGGCACGAAGCGCCTGGTGGACGAGTTCGAGATCCAATCGCAGGTCGGCGTGGGTACGACGGTTCGAATCGCTCGATGGAGATAGCCGGACTCACGCGACGAGTGGTGGTCCGCGACCCCGCTGACGCGGGGGAAGCGCGGCGGCAGGCTCAATCCGCCGCGGAGCGCGCCGGCCTGGACGAAACACGAAAAGCACGGCTCGCGATCATCGTTGCCGAGATGGCGAGCAATCTCGCCAAACATGCCACGGCGGGTGGCGAGATGCTGATCAATGTCCTCGACGGAGCGAATGGCTCTGCCGGGGTCGAGGTGCTGGCCCTCGACCGTGGGCCCGGGATCTCGAACCCGCAGGCGGTCATGGAAGATCGCGTGTCCAGCGCGGGGACACTTGGTATCGGCCTCGGCTCGATCCGCCGCCAGGCAGACGAATTCGCCTTCCACAGCCTACGCACCCGCGGGACTACGATCCTCGCCCGCATCTATACCGACGGCCCACGGCCGGACCGCAGGACATTCGACATCGGAATGGTGCACGTAGCGCGAGACGGTGAGGAAGTTTCTGGAGACGCCTGGTCCGTGCGGCCGGTCGGCGACGGAATCGACGTCATGGTCGTGGACGGCCTCGGTCATGGCCTTCTCGCGGCCGATGCGGCCGGGACGGCGGTAAGCGCATTCCGCCGGAACGGGCATCCCTCCCCGGCCGAGACGCTCCGTGCCATGCACGACTCGATGCGCGCGACGCGCGGAGCGACGGCCGCGATCGCCGCCATCGACACCAACGCGGGCCTGCTGACGTACGGCGGAGTGGGAAACATCGCGGGGGCGATCTGCGATCACGATCGGACTCGCCGGCTTGTGTCACTGAATGGCACGCTGGGCCGCGAGCCCGTGAGCTACAAGCAGTTCCAGAGTGCCTGGACCGAAGGCGCAACGCTGGTCATGCACAGTGATGGCCTGACCAGCAAGTGGCGATTCGATGATCTGCCGGGCCTGCTCGATAAGGATCCGACCTTGATCGCGGCGGTGCTCTTTCGCGATTACGCCCGTGACCTCGACGACGCCATCGTCCTGGTCCTCAGGCAGAACTCGTACGCGAAGCTTCGCGCGCCCGCATGAGACGGTCACTGGCTCGCGTTCCAATCAAGTCCCCAAGCGACGTGCTCTCTGCGCGGCAGTGGATCCTCACTGCGTCGGGAGAGCTCGGATTTGATTCGTTCGACCAGGTGCAGCTTGCGACCGGAGTGTCGGAGCTCGCCCGAGAGATCGTCAAGTCCGGCGGCGGCGATCTCGACGTCTGGATCTCCGGCTCGCGACCACATCGGCTTGTCATCAGTGTCATGACGTCGCCAACGGATTGGCCCGGTCGACCGTCGGACGGCCTCGTCTCAGCTCGGCGACTGCTGGGCCCTCCGATCGATGACGACCAGGGCTCCGCCGCACACACCTTCAGCCGCCTTCTGCCGGCGAGCCCGAATCGCACGACCGTCAGCCATCCCAAACTCGCCAACCGCGTCGACCCGCACGAGGAGCTGAAGGGCCGCGACACGGAGCTCGTCGGGCTGCTCGAACAGCTCCGCGCTCGAGACGATGAGCTGGCAATGGTGAGACGAGAGCTCGAAGAGACGAACCGTGGGGTCCTTGCCCTGTATGCCGAGCTGGACGAGAAGGCCGAGGCGGTGCGGCGGGGAAGCGAAGAGAGGGCGCGCTTTCTCTCGGATGTGACTCACGAGCTGCGCACTCCGCTCAGCTCGATCGTCGCGCTGAGCCGGCTTCTCATCACGAGCAACAAAGCGCCACTCTCAGATGAGCAGGCGCAGCAGATCCGGTACATCCAGAAGTCGGCGCAGGACCTGATCGACTTTGTCAGCGACCTTCTCGACCTGGCGAAGGTTGGCGCCGGCAAGACGGCCGTCCGCACGGGCTCATTTGACGTCGAGAACGTCTTCGCGGCGCTCCGTGGCGTCTTCCGCCCGCTCACAGCGGACAGTTCCGTACGGCTCGTGTTCGACCCGGGCGCGGTGCCGGCCATGGAGAGCGACGAGCACAAGGTCAGCCAGATCCTCCGGAACGTCGTGTCGAATGCCGTGAAGTTCACCGAGAGGGGCGAGATCCGCGTGTCGGCGTGCCACGACCGCGAGCGTGATGAGATCGTGATGACGGTCACAGACACCGGCGTCGGCATCGCCGCGGAAGACCTCGATCGCATCTTCGACGAGTTCGTGCAGGTCGACACCCGGAGGCGGGCGCGCGTGCGCGGCAGTGGGCTCGGCCTTCCGCTGTCGCGCCGGCTGGCCGAGCTCCTCGGCGGATCGCTCACCGTCGAGAGCCACCTTGGTGTGGGCTCGAAGTTCACTCTGCGACTGCCGCGCGTCTACTCGGAGATGCCCCAACCCGCGCCGGTCGCCTCGACCGATTACGTGATGGTGGTCGATGACGACCAGATCAGCAGGTATGTCGCGAGAGAGAAGCTAGAGCGCCACGGCTGGCGCGTGGTCGAGGCGACCGATGGCGAGATGGCCCTGAAGCTCGCGCGAGAGGGCGGCTGCCGCGCGATCGTCACCGACATCGCGATGCCCGGCATGAACGGCTTCGAGCTGATCGAACGCCTGGAGGGCGATCCCGCGACTGCCGGCATTCCGATCGTCGTGCGGACATCGCTGCCGCTCGACGAGGTGCGCAGCACTCTCCGCCGTTCGGCGGCCGTGTTCTCGAAGGATGACGACCGGATCGAATCGGTTGTGGAGCGAGTGCGGGGAAGCATCCGCAGCCGTCGCTGAGCGATCGGGTGTGTCCGGCTCAGGAGTCCCTCCTGCGCCTTGTTGTTGCCGGAGATGTAGCGGAACAGGATCCCGAAAGCCTCGCCGTCGTGTGCCTTGCGGTCGGTGGCGAGAACCACAGGCGCATAGCGGCGGATCTCGACCTGTGTCGGCTGCTTGAGGCAATCCAGCGGGTTGAGGGTCAGAAGTTAGGCCCCCAAAACCGTGACACAACTGTGTCACGCATTCGCGGAACTTCGAGGACACAGGAGGACACCAGAGGAAACGAAGGCGCGTCAGATCGAGTACAGGAGGACACGCGAGGAAAGGCGAGGACACGAGAGGACACGACATACGGCCGGTTCGGGACCGTGAGGCCCCGGGTTCAAATCCCGGGCCCCCGACCAATTTTAAACTCAGAACCGTCAAGTGACGCTATACATGGGTGGTCGGGAGGTCACAGCTGTGTCACAGATTCCCAAGCGTATGGCTAAATGTATGGCGTGAAGCGCACCACCGTGTACTTGCCCGAAGATCTAAA
>DATLKH010000194.1:0-2358 GCA_035538475.1 Candidatus Dormiibacterota bacterium
GACGTACGTCCGCATCTTCTTGTCGTCCACCCAATTTCGCGGGATCGCGTCGACCAGCTTCTTCAGGGCCATGTGATCCATGGCCAGCAGCTTGATCGTCATGCCGGTGTCCTGCTCGAGCGCCTTCTCGATTCGGGTGGCGAGCCGCGAGGCATCAGACGCGCGGGTCGAAAAGATCACGTTGCCCGAGTTGATGTAGGTCCGAACCTCGGAAAGACCAAGAGCGACGAGGGACTGTTTGATCGCAGCCATCGAGACGATGCTGTTGCCCCCGACGTTCACCCCTCTGAGAAATGCGACGTAAGTCATGTGCCCCTGTGTGAGCTCTCAGTCGTCGATTGCGGCGTACGCCATGTTGAGGAACACACCGAATACAGGCAAGATTTCGGACGCGGTCACCTGCGTCATGAAGATCACGACGATGTCCTCTTTCGGATCTGAGCGCCACATCGTGCCAAATCCGCCATTCCATCCATACGCTCCGGGCGACAGCGTGCCGTCATAGCGTCGAGTCACCACCCCAACGCCGAATCCCCAACTGTCGATGGGCAACCATCCGGCGTTCCAGGTTGAACGCGCTTTCACCTCCGCCGGCAGCTGGTCCGCCGTCATCGCTTCAACCATGGGTCGGGCGACGATTCGACCGCCGGCGGAGGCGCCGTGGTCCAGGAGCATCCGCGCGAAGAGCAGAAAGTCGTCGAGGGTCGCCACGAGTCCTCCGGCCCCCGACTCCAGGTCGGGCGGCCGGCTGAACAGGCCGCCGGCCCCGTGGTCTTCGACCTTCAATTCCCCTGGCCTGTCTCCTCGCGCGTACGCGATCGGAACTCTGGCTATCTTCTCGGGCTTGACCCAGAAACCGCTGTCATGCATGCCGAGAGGATTGAAGATCCGCTCCTTGAGGAAGTCGCCGAACGACTGGCCACTCGCGCGCGCGATCACGATGCCGAGCAGATCTGAGCCTGTGTTGTACAGCCAGACCTCGCCCGGTTGGTGGACGAGCGGAAGGCTCGCGAGCCGGCGCAGGTATTCACCTGCATCTGATCGAGGCCGGAAGACGGCGGCGGGTGATCGATCGCGCCCCATCCCAGCGTCGTAAAGCGACCTCTGCATCGCGTCCTGAATCGGATAGGTGCCTGGGGCAGCTAGGACCATCCCGGTGCCCAGCGTGAAGGTCAGCAGGTCGCGGACGGTGATGGGACGAGCCACGGGCACGGTGTCGTCGACCGGGGAGGCAATCGAGCGCAGCACTCTCAGTCCGGCGAGCTCAGGCAGCAGGCCATCGACGGGATCCTCGAGACGAATCATTCCTTCTTCGACCAGGATCAGCGCCGCCAGTGCGGCGATCGCCTTGCTCATCGATCCGAGCCGGAAGATGGCGTCACGCTCGTAGCCGGAGCAATCCAGATGGACCGCGCCCCGGCGCGCCACCAGCGCCACATATCCAGGCAGCTCTCCACGATCGACGTAGCCCGACAACACGTCGTGCATCCGATGCAAGCGAATCGAGGAGAGGCTCACTGCACGATCGTAGTTACGGCTTCACCGGCTTCAGGTCGCCCTTCAGCGCATCCTCGTACGCGGCCCACAACACCCCATACGCCGCCACCAGACCCTCGGGGCGCGGCTGGCTCAAGGCATTTTCGAAACGCTTTGTGTACGGGTGGTCGCCCAGCTCATCTCGCAGCAAGGCTTGGGCCTGCGACTCCCATTTCGACGCCGAAGCGAGGTCCTTGCGCTTCTCGATCATCAGCCGGCCTCGGTTCATCAACTCCTCAAGACGCGCGACGAATCCGTGCCGGTCGAATCCCTTCGGCGCCCGGGGCGGGCCTTCGTGGCTCACGGTCCGCCATCGCACTGGGCGGCTGTAAGACGGTGGTGACGCGGAGGGACGCCAGCCGACGGCTGCGCGCTGTCTGTCGTACGCCGCACGCTTGCTGCTGTTGGTCAGAACATCGTGCGCCGTGTTGATCAGCTTCGCGTGCTCCAGCGCGTCCGGATGGTTGCCGCGGTCAGGATGCCAATACTTGAGCTGCCGGCGCCAGGCCGCGTGCAACTCCGCCTCCGTGGCGTCTGGAGGGACACCGAGCACGAAGTAGTAGTCGACCAATGGACGGCGATCGTCGTGCGAGGTCGCACCTCCTTTACGCGAGCGTCAAAAGCGGCTCTGGAGAGCGCAGTCTCGCACGGTGCCCAGGGCTTGTGGCAAGCGCCAGGGCACGGGGATAATGGATGTGCGGAGGCTTCACCGGCCGGTCGCGCTTACGTTCGAATAGGATCCGGCCGACGACCCCATTTATCCGAATGGTCGCGACTATCCGAGTCCAATCGGGGCTCGTGGCGCTCGTAGCGGGCGGTTGG
>DATLKH010000195.1:0-3517 GCA_035538475.1 Candidatus Dormiibacterota bacterium
TCAGCTCCTGGCAGTTCGCCCCCAAGCTTTCGACCGAGTCCGCGACAAGATCCTCCCCGAGGAGCTGGCCGAAAGCGAACGTGGCATTTTCATCCGTATGCTGGGGAGCTACGAAAGTGGTGGCCCCGATGGGCTCGAAGCCGATCTGGCCAAATACCCCCCGGAAGAGCAAGACCTGATCAGGAGGGCGTGGGCGGCTCCGCCGCCAAATGTGGATGACATGGTGGCTGAAGATCTTGCGGATCGAATCCGCGTGGAGCACATGAGAGGCGTGCATGGTGGGATAATCCGCGAGCTATCCGAGGCCGAAAGGGGTGGAGACTCGGAGAAGGTCGCGAGGTTGGAAGCCGAAGCTCGAGAGCTCGCCCGCGCCATTGGGGATCTGGAAAGGAGAAGCTGAAATAGCGCGCGTAGTGAAACCGGCGGTGACGCCGAAGCCAGTCGTTCAAAAGCCGGCCAAGCTGGCCGAAAAGCCGGAGCAGAAGTTCGAAGACGAGCTGATGGCGGTTGCCGAGCAGCTCATCATCAAAGGCAAAGACCAGGGTTATCTGACTCCGGACGACATCCTCCAGGCGTTCCCGGAGATCGATGCCGAGCCAGACCAGATCTTCCGTATCTTCGCCGCCTTCAAAGAGATCGGCATCGAAGTCACGGACGGCGAGAAGGACTTCGAAGAGGTCGAGCAGATCGACGACGAGATGCTGCTCGACATCGAGATGATGGACTCGGTCTCGCTCGACGACCCGGTCCGCATGTATCTGAAGGAGATCGGGCGGGTGTCGCTGCTGACCGCGAACGATGAGGTCGAGCTGGCGCAGGCGATCGAGGCGAAGCCGCTCCACGACGCCATGAAGGCGCTGAACGTGATCGAGGAGACGGACGGTCGCCAGCGCTCGGTGGACGAGCTGCTGCCGGAGGTGATCGAGCGCTTGGCCACGGTCAAGCGCAAGGGCCAGCAGCAGCACATCGCGCAGGAGCTGCTCGGGCTGGTCGATCTTTCCAAGCTGCCCATGCTCTCGGACGCGGCGGCTGCCGAGCGCAAGCGCCTGGTCAACGGAGCGCGGCCGCGAGTTCGTGCCGAGGCCCTCGAGCAGTACCGCATCGCCCGCTACCGCTTGACCGAGCGCTACGAGCGTGCCTATGAGGCGAAGCAGCGCCTGACCGAGGCCAACCTGCGGTTGGTGGTGTCGATTGCCAAGAAGTACATCGGCCGCGGCATGTCTTTCCTGGATTTGATTCAGGAAGGCAACATGGGTTTGATCCGAGCGGTCGAGAAGTTCGACTACCACAAGGGCTACAAGTTCTCGACCTACGCCACGTGGTGGATCCGGCAGGCCATCACGCGAGCGATCGCCGATCAGGCACGCACGATCCGCATCCCGGTGCACATGGTCGAGACGATCAACAAGTTGGTGCGTGTGTCGCGCCGGCTGCTCCAGGAGCTGGGTCGGGAGCCGAGCGATGACGAGATCGGTGAGGAGATGGGCATCACGCCGGAGAAGGTTCGCGAGATCGTGAAGGTCTCGCAGGATCCGGTGTCGCTCGAGACTCCGATCGGCGAGGAAGAGGACTCACACCTCGGCGACTTCGTCGAGGACCGGGAAGCGGTCTCCCCGTCCGACGCCGCTTCGCTCACGATGCTGCACTCGGAAGTCGAGGACGTCCTCGACACGCTCACCCCGCGGGAGCGGCGCGTGCTCCAGCTGCGGTTTGGACTGATCGACGGCCACCAGCGGACGCTGGAAGAGGTGGGGAAGCGGTTCGGGGTGACCCGAGAGCGGATTCGCCAGATCGAGGCCAAGGCTCTGCGGAAGCTGCGCCACCCCTCCCGTTCGAAGAAGCTGCGCGACTACCTGGAGTAAGTAGCAGCCGGTCTTACGGCGTTTTTTCGGCGGAAGCGGGCCATGAAACGTTTACTTCTCTTGATCGCCGCGTCTTGCCTGCTCGGGCCGGCCTGTTCCGCCGGCGTCGACACTCACACCACCACGTTGACCAGAACCTTGGTTCCCGGGATCAAGACGTCGGCTTCCTTCGATTGGGTCGAGATCGACCAGTCGGCGCACCGCCTGTACGCCACCGACCGGTCCGACGTCGGCGTGGACGTCTTCGACGTTTCGAAGGTTCCCGCCACATACGTCACGACGGTTGCCCTGCCCGCCACGCCCAACGGGCTTGCGGTCGCCCCGGAGATTCACCGGGTCTTCGCCGGACTGTCAGACGGGACGGTGCAGTTCATCGACACGACGACCGAAAAAGTCGTCAACCAAGTCGCGAGTGGCACGAATTCGATCGACTTGATCGAGTATGCCGCCCAAAAGCACGCCGTGTACGCCGCGAACGGCGGGGGGAAGGTGGTTGTGGTCGACGTCGACAAGGCGGCCACAAGAAGCGTCTTCAATTTCGGTCCGCACACCATCGAGCAGCCTCGCTACAACCCGGGCGACGGCCTGCTGTACGTGGCCAGCCCCGACGAGGATGGCGTTCTCGTGGTCGACCCTGACACGGGTGCGGTCAAGAACAAGCTGCCGTTCGGGGCTTGCCGCGGTCATGGGATGGCCATCGATCCCAAGCACAACATGGCCGTGATCGCCTGCAGCTCATGGGTGATCCGGCAAAACCTCCATGACCCGTCCGATCAGAAAGGCTTCCCGCAGGTGTCGGGCGGCGACATCGTGACCTACGACGCCAAGGTCGACCGGTTCTTTGTCGGCTCGCCTGACGCAAAGCCGAGCGAAGTTGCGGTGCTGGGCGGCAATCCGATCGATTTCGTCGCCGTGGTCACCACGGGCGGGTTCGGCAACTCGGCGGCGTACGACGAAACCAACGATATGGTCTACACGCCGGACATCCGGAAGGGGGAGGTGGGCGTGATTGGATTCAAGCGACCGACCGGTGACATCAGCCTTTCGTCCATCCCGCCGGTTGCGATCGCATCGACCGCCGCCCTCTTTTTGGCCATCGTGGTGATCATGTTTGCGATCGGGCGCAACGGAGATCCGGTTCGCCGGCCGGCGCCCCAGCCGGCTCGGCGGTCATCGTCCTCGTCCTCACGCCGCGAGCAAACCGCTGGCGAAGTCCGCGCCGGGGCGAGGCGCTGGACCAGGAAGGTCGAGCCACCCGGCTGAAACCAAACCGTCTTCGCCGGGACCCACCGGCAGGGGTTTCGCAATCATGTTGCAAAGCCCGAGCGATACCGGAGGCAGCCACGCGAAAGTGACCGTCGGGATCGCCTCGGGATGCGGCGCGGTGATCACCATTCGACCCGACTACATCCGGCCCTGACCGTTTCGGCTGACAATTACTGCCGTGCCGGTCATCACGATCGGGCGGCAGTTCGGGGCGGGCGGCGCCACGGTCGGCCACATGCTGGCGACCGAGCTGAAAGCGGACTTCCTCGACTCCCAGATCATCGACGAGGTGGCACGCCGGCTCCAGCTGCCGAAGGAAGAGGTGGAAGCCGAGGACGAGCAGCCGGGCTCTCTGCTCGCCCGTCTGCTGGTGGCGCTCGGTTCGGCCA
>DATLKH010000196.1:0-8074 GCA_035538475.1 Candidatus Dormiibacterota bacterium
GAACCAGCTTCGCCGCGGTCTTGTCACCGACTCCCGGAACGCCCGGGATGTTGTCCGAGGTGTCGCCACGCAAGGCCTTGAAATCGACCAGCTGCGGCGGCTCGAAGCCATAGCGCTGACGGACCTGGTCCGGACCGTAGACGAACGTATCGGTGATGCCGCGACGCGGGACCAGCGCTTCGACCGATTCGGTCACGAGCTGCAAGCAGTCGAGATCGCCCGACACGATCGTCACCGAATGGCCGCGTTCCTCTGCGACGCGAGCCAGCGTCCCGATCACGTCGTCCGCCTCGAACCCCTCGACACCGTAAATGGGGATGGAGAAGGCTTGCAGCACGTCGCGCACCATGTCCAGCTGAGGGCGCAGGTCGTCGGGCATGGCCCGCCGCCCCGCCTTGTATTCCTCGTACTCCTGGGAACGGAATGTGGGTTTGCCAAGATCGAATGCGGCGACGGCGTACTCCGGCCGCGAAGCGAGAACGATCGCGAGCATGGAGGTGAAGCCGTAGACCGCATTGGTGACCCGCCCATCCGAAGTGCTCATCGGCGGGAGAGCGAAAAAAGCCCTGTATATGAGGCTGTGGGCGTCGATCAGGATGATGCGCCCGCGCCTACCCTTCGCCACGTTCGGATTCTACGTATGGCGGGTGTGACACCTTAGGCGGCGGCACGCGTTTTAAAAGCAGGGATGTGGAGGACCGCAGACTAGAATGGACCCGAGGATGAAGAACCTCGTCGAGGTGTCCGTGGACAGCATCCGGATTCACATGCCGACTGCCAAACACCTGGTGATCCTTAAGGAAAAGGAAGCTGACCGCTACCTGCCCATCTGGATCGGTTCATTCGAAGCGCAGGCCATCGCGACCAAGATCTCGGGCAACTCTTTGGGCCGCCCTCTGACCCATGACTTGATGGCCACCGCCTTCGGCGACCTGGGCATCAGCGTCAGGCGGATAGTCGTGACCCGACTCGCCGACCAGGTCTTCTACGCACGCCTCTATGTCAAGCAGAACGGCCGTGAAGTGGACTTCGACGCGCGGCCTTCAGACGCGATCGCTCTGGCCGTCCGAGTGGAGTGTCCGATCTTCGTCGCCACCGAGGTCATGGAGACGGCCGGCATCATCCCCGACGCCGATGAGCTGGGCGGAGAAGAGAAGGAAAAAGCGGAAACGGTCGTCGACGAGGAGAGGCTTGCCGTGTTCCGCGATTTCGTGAACAGCCTGGACCTGCCGGAGCTGCCCGACGAGCCGGGTGCCAAGGACGAGCCTCCAGGCACCGGGGGCACTCCCGGCCGAGGCTGAAAGCACGCCGCTTTCCGGCGAGCTGGACCTCGCCGTACGCGTCGCGGTCGCACTCGTCATCGGGCTCGTATTCGGCGCCGAGCGCGAGATTCGCGGTCACCCGGCAGGGCTGCGCACGATGGCCCTCATCTCGGCGGGGTCCTGCGTTTTCACCGGCCTCGGCCTGATCCCCTTTTCCGGCCACACGGTTGATCCAACCCGCATCGCCGCGCAGATCGTGACCGGCGTCGGATTTCTCGGCGCAGGGAGCATCCTCCGGCAGGGCGAAGAGGTCAGAGGGCTGACCACCGCGGCCTCGATCTGGGTCATCGCCTCGCTCGGCATGGCGGTCGGCTTCGGCTACTACGTCCTGGCCGTCATCGCGTCAGTCCTGGTGCTGGCGACGCTCATCATTCTCAAGCCAATCGAGGATCGCGTTTTCCCCGTGCGCAGAAATCGGCGGAAAGACGATCCAAGACCGGAAGGCTTTCCTCCGCAGTGACCGACTCCAGAGTCGCCATCGTGACCGACTCGACGGCGGATCTTCCGCCGCCGCTCGTCAAGTCGCGATCGATCACCGTGGTCCCGTTGACCCTGAACTTCGAGGGCAGGTCGCTGCTCGACGGAGTGGACATCAGGCCGAGCGAGTTCTACCGAAAGCTTCCCAACGCAACGACGCATCCGACGACGTCGCAGCCCTCGGCCGGTCAGTTTGCCGAGGCTTACTCGTCGCTGCTCGCAGAGCATTCCGCGATTGTGTCGATTCACATCTCAGAAAAGTTGAGCGGCACTTACGCGTCGGCGGTGCAAGGCGCAGAGATGACCGACCCGAGTCGCGTCATCGTCATCGATTCGTCACTCGTCTCGATGTCGCTGGGTCTGCTCACGCTCGCCGCATCGGAGCTTTCATCGCAGGGCAAGGACGCGGCGGCGATCGCGGAGAAGATCACATCGATGCGCGAAGAAGTGCACACATATTTCTCTGTCGCGACCCTCGAATTCTTACGGCGCGGCGGACGCATCGGCCGCGCCGGGGCGCTGGTTGGTTCTGTGCTGCGCGTGAAACCGGTGCTCGAAATTCGTGACGGTCTCGTGACGCCGCTGGAACGGGTCAGGACGTTCGATCGCGCTCTGCGACGCGTGGTCGAGCTGGCGAGGGCGTCCGACCGAGGCAACGGGCTCTGCGTGATCGTCGGTCATGCAGATGCCGAGGCCGATGCTGAGCGCGTTGCCGGCGAGATCGAGCCCGTCGCCGAAACCTTGATGATCCAGCCTCTTGGCCCCGTGGTCGGCGCGCACGCGGGACCGGGAGTGGTCGGATTGGGCTGCTATCCGGCCGAGCTTCTTCCTTTGGGTCTGAAGCCCGCACTCAAAGGCGCCGCCAGCGCACCGACGAAGGCGTAACCGTCTTCACGACGCGCCCTTCGACCGCCAGCGCCTGCAGGTGCGCAAGCCCTTCCTGCAGCGCAAGCCTTTTTTCGTAGAGGTTTTCACGCTCACCCCAAAGGTCAACGGCAACCTGCCATGCCGTCTTCTCTTCGAGACCGACGATCTCTTCGATCTGCTCGAGCCGGCGGCGATGATGCGAGACCAACCATTCCACTCGACCGGCAACTTCCGTGAACGGTCTGCCGTGCGCCGGAAAGACGGTGCGCGGTTCGTAAGCCGCGAGCCGCCTCAATCCATCGAGGTATTCGTGCAGCGGGTCGGGGGTGCTCTGTGGGTGCAGCCCGATGTTGGGCGAGAGCTCGGGCAGGATGTCATCGCCCGCAAAAAGCAATCGCTCACTCGTGTCGTAAAGGCAGATGTGCCCGGGTGAATGGCCTGGCGTCCATTCGACGCGCAAGTGGCGATCGCCCATCTCAATCGTTTCCGCGCCTTCGAGCTGGACCGATGGATCGGCCGGCTTCACCACCTGGCTCAACGCGCGCTGCGAGTTGCTGAGGACTTCGACATCTTCGTCGGGCACGCCATTGACGAGAAGGTAGTGACGCACTTCCTCGACCAGATGCTCGAGCTCGATGTAGCGCGGATGGACCAGCGCCACTTCGAGCCTGTGCATGTAGAGGTCGGCGCGCCCGTCGCCCGCGAGCGTGCCCGCCGCACCGTAGTGATCGGGATGAATGTGAGTGACAACCAGGCGGCGCAACCTGCCCGATCCGAAATGCGCAAGTGCACGTTCGATGATCTGCAGCGATTCGCCTGCGTTCATGCCGCAGTCGAGCAGGTCGATCGCGTCATTCGCAACGAAAAGAAAGACGTTGACCAGGCCGTCTTCGAAAGGAATCGGTAGCCGCAGCTCGAACACGCCCGCCGCGACTTCGTTCAGGTCGAGATCAACAGCCACTCGGGGCATTGTCACGCCTACGCGTTCTAAGATGTGGAAAACGGTACTCGAACGTACTCAAAAGCTCAGGGAGGAGCCAATGTCTGAAGTTCAAATGACGCCCGACCAGATAGTCGAGGCGATGCCGAACTACTTGATTCCCGAAAAGGCCGGTACGACCAAGGCCACCATCGTGTTCGACCTCAGCGGCGATCAGGGCGGGAAGTGGTGGTTGAAGATCCACGACGGCAAGGCCGAGTCGGGCAAGGGCGACCCGAGCGAAGCTCCCAACCTGACGTTGATCGCCGACGCGAACGACTGGGTCAAGATCATGTCCGGCCAGCAGGACGCGACCGCTGCGTTCATGCAGGGCAAGCTGAAGATCAAGGGCGATATGGGCCTGGCGATCAAGATGCAGTCGCTTTTTCGGCGGCCGAGCTAGCCGCTAATAGCTGAACTTCCAGGTGTTTAGCCTGGAACCCATATCGGACTCGAGATCCAGCAGCCCTGTGTGCAGGTCGAGGATCACGACGTGATGTGGTGTGAGGGCGATGCGTTTTCCGTCGGAGAGCTTGGCCGCCTGAACCGCATTGCCCCACGAAATGGTGTCGCCCAGGGTCTCGGTCTTCGGGAGGTTGGCCGTCACCCAGGTCGCCAGATCTGAGGAGCCCCCACGCTCGTACGTCGAAATGATCATGAAGCTGTACAGCCCACCGGTCGGCGAGCATCCGGGCGGCTGCGGTAAGCCAGGACTGGGGCATGGCGGCAGCGCATCCGTGACGTCGAACGTCAGATCCAGCTCCTTTGAGCTCTCGGCTTGCGACCGGATGTTGTACTTCCAGCTGCCCGGGTAGCAGAAACCCCATCCCGCCTGAAAGTCCTCGTATCCGTGATCTCCGGACGCGCAGTTGAGATCTCTTCCGATCTGCTGTACGCTCGGCACCGGCCGGGGCGAGGAGGCCGGCTGACAGGCGACCAGGGCTACCAGGACCAGGAGTCCAAGGATCTGCGGAGGGAGTTTTAAGGCGCGTTTGAGCGACATGAACGCCTAATTGTGCTTGAGCGGGTACGCAACCCGATGCATGCGTTGCTTCTGTCGACATCCAAACAGCGCCGTTATTTGAGTTTGGAGGGGGTTAGAGGAATGGCTACTCGAAAGAAGAGCGAAAGCGCTCCAGAGGAGAGGCTGGAAGCTGACCTGAAACGCCTGGAGTTGCTCGCTGCCCAGTGCGGCGAGGAAGCCGGGCTCCACCGTCCGTTGAACGAGATCGTCGGCGGTGTGATCACAGGCATTCCAGAGGACACCGACCTGGCCCAGGCACTGTCCGACCGCGAGACGACGGACCTCCTGGTTCATCTGCTGGACCAGAACCGGGAGCAGGTGGAGCGCGCCCTCGAGCGCCTCCGCGACGGCGCTTACGGGATCTGCGAGGGCTGCGGGCGGCGCATACCTGAAGCGCGGCTGCAGTACCAGCCGGCCGCCACGCGCTGCGTCGAATGCCAGTCTCACTGGGACAGGATCAACGGCCGAACCGCGTAAGAGTTGCCCGGATCTCCCGGGCGAAGTGGTAGCGGTTAAGCCCGGCGCGCCGGTCGCAAAAGGCCGACCGCGCCCAGCGCGAGGCCGATCACGACCATGACCGAACCGATCCAGAACCAGTGGATGTCGCCGGTCATGAAGCTGCCCGGGATCTTGCCCAGACCCTGACCCGCGAACACGGCGCCCGCAAGCACGATCAGCAGGCCGACGACGGCCAGCCCGGTCCTCACGCCGGATAAGTACGGCCCCTGGTTACTCAGACACCGCCGTAGACGACCGACTTCTCCTCGGTGTACTGCATGAAGGCCTCGATGCCGTGCTCTTTGCCGAAGCCGGACTGCTTGGTGCCGCCGAACGGCAGCTCGTCGTGCGCGACGACCAGCGCGTTGACCCACGTGTAGCCCGCCTCGAGCTCCTGCACCGCGCGGTGCGCGGCGGCCATGTTGGTGGTCCAGATCGAAGAGCCAAGCCCGAATTCCGTGTCGTTCGCGAGTTTCAGCGCCTCGTCGAGGTCTTTGACCTTACGCACGGGCAGCGCTGGACCAAAGACCTCCTCAGTCCACATCCGCGAACCGTCCGGAACGTCAGTGAGGATGGTGGGTTCGATGAACCATCCTTTGTCGTACTCCGAGCCCTGGGGTCGCCCGCCGCCGTACAACACTTTGGCGCCGCGGTCGAGCGCATCTTTGATCTGGGCTTCGACTTCCTTGCGCTGCGTCTCCGTGTGCATCGGGCCCATCCGGCTGTCCTTGTCGAGCCCGTTTCCGGGCTTGAGCTTGGCGGCGCGCGCAATCAGCCTTTCCATCAGGCCGTCGTATGCGCCTTCCTGCACGAACAGCCGCTTTGTCGACAGACACTGCTGCCCGCAGTTGAAGAAACGCCCTACGGAGATCGCCCGAGCCGCGCCTTCGAGATCCGCGTCGTCGAGCACGATGCATGGGTCGCTGCCACCCAGCTCCAGGGTGACCTTCTTCAAACGCTCGGCCGCTTTGACCATCACTCGCTTGCCGGTCGGCGTCGAGCCGGTCAGGGCGATCTTGCGGATCAGAGGATGCTCGACGATTGCCTCGCCGGTCGCCTGGCCGACGACGACATTGACCACGCCTTCTGGCAATCCGCCCTCTATGAGCGCTTCGATGCATGCCAGTGTCGCCAGCGGCGTGGTGCTCGCAGGCTTCAGAACGACGGTGTTGCCGGCGGCGATCGCCGGTGCGACTTTGTTGGCGGCGAGGGTGAGGGGAAAGTTCCAGGGCACGATCGCGCCACACACGCCGATGGGCTTGCGGACGACCAGCCCGTAGGTGGAAAGATCCGGCAGCCTGACGTACTGACCGTGGATCTTGTCTGCAAGGTCGGCGAACCAGGCGATGTTTTCGCCAAAGCGTCGAGCTTCGAGCCGCGACTCGAGGATGGTCTTGCCCTGCTCCTTCGTCAGGATGGTCGCGATCTCGTCGACCTTCGAGAGCATATTCTGCGACGCCTTGTGCAGGATCTCGCGGCGCTGGTTCGAGGGGAGCCTCGACCACGTGGCGAAAGCCTTCTGCGCCGCCTGAGCGGCCCGGTCGACGTCCTCCGCCCCGCCGGCCGGCACCTCGTCGACGACCTCCTCCGTGGCCGGGTTTCGGATTTCGTAAGTCCGGCCCGATGCGGCCTTGGTTCTGTCGCCTTCGATGATCATCGTCGCCATTGGGCACACCCCCGTGTCAGTTCGTGGATTCGTACTTCGAATAAGGTTATCGGGTCATGGCTGTGAGGTTGGAGAAGCAGGGCGGCGTAGGGATCATCGTCTTGGACCGGCCGCCCGTGAACAGCTACGACTATGCCTTTCTAAGAGCGTTCGCCGGCGCGATCGATGATGCCCGCGCCGACGAGGAAATTCATGCTGTAGTCGTCAGCAGCGCCTCCGAAAAGTTCTTCTCTGCGGGCGCCGATGTCAGTGCGTTCGCTTCCGGGACCAAGCGTTCGCGCTTCATGACTGCATTGCTGGCCCATGAGTCGTTTCGCAAGATGGAAAACACTCCGGTCGTATTCATCGCCGCCATCGCCGGTCACTGTCTGGGCGGCGGCTTTGAGCTCGCGCTCGCCTGTGATCTGCGCTTTGCGGCCGAAGGTTCCTATCAGATCGGACTGCCGGAAACGAACCTCGGACTTTTCCCCGGTTCAGGCGGAACGCAGCGACTGCCTCGTCTCGTCGGGCTGAGCAAAGGCATGGACATGATCCTCAATGCCACCACTGTTTCGCCGCAACAAGCCAAGGAAGCCGGTCTCGTCGATCGCCTCTTCCCCGACGCAGCAGCATGCCGCGCAGGCGCGATTGAATTTGCAACCAAGATCGCGTCGGGGCCCAGCGTCGCGTTGGGCCACGCGAAATTGTCGATCACGCAGGGTTACGGCACGCCGCTGGACGTGGGTTTGGCGATCGAGCGGGAAGCGATCAGCCGCGTCTTTGTTTCCGACGACGCCGACGAAGGCATCAAAGCGTTCGGGGAGAAGCGCAAGGCACAGTTCAAGGGCGAGTGATTGCAGCTCGAGCCTCTTGATTCGGTCCGCTTTCTCGGATGGTCGCGACTATCCAGCTGGAGACCACCGGAGGGCGTGGTAGGCTGCAGGTCCGAAATCAATCGAGGAGGTGGCGTTTCGTGGCAGAGCTTGCAGTGAACACCGTGGCCCGGCCGTCGGCCGCCTCCGGAGCTCCTTTCTAGACACCTCCGGCTTTCGGCGGACCGACATGTCCGCCTTCTCTCCTGACCGGAGGTCTCGCGTTGTTCTCGAAAAATCCCACAACCGCGCGCGTCATCGCCGACTATGGCGCGCAATATCTCGTCGACGACGGCGCCGCTGCGCGACGTGCTGCCGCTCGCCATTGCGACCCGGCGGTCGGCGACTGGGTGAATCTCTACGGCGACGTGATCACCGAGGTCCTTCCCC
>DATLKH010000197.1:0-1951 GCA_035538475.1 Candidatus Dormiibacterota bacterium
CCCTGGAAGGTGCCGAGGTTCGACCTCGACGCGGAGTTCGATCCAGTGCTGGCGCTGACATTGTTCTGCCCGACCCGATAGCCGCCGTAGAAACCGGCCAGCACTCCCACCACGACCAGCAACGCGACGATGTATCCCTTCACGAACTCACTCCTTCCTTACTCGTATCTGAGGGCTTCGATGGGGTGCAGCCGCGCTGCACGGTTGGCGGGGTAGATGCCGAAGAACAGTCCGATGGCGACCGACACGAAAAATGCGAGCAGCACCGAGGGCACGGAGACCACCGGCGTCGGGAAGCCCGAGCTCGCGATGGCCGGCACGTTGGGCGCTTCCCGCGCGAGCAGCGCGCCCACGGCGATGCCGAGCGCGCCGCCGAGCCCGCTGAGCACCATCGCCTCGATCAGAAACTGCACGAGGATGTCCCTGCGCCGCGCGCCGATGGCTTTGCGGATGCCGATCTCACGCGTCCGCTCCGTGACGGTGACCAGCATGATGTTCATGATTCCGATGCCGCCGACGACCAGCGAGATGCCGGCGATCGCGCCGAGCACCGCGGTCAGCGCGGTCGCGATGGAGTTGGCCTGGTTGAGGATGTCCTGCTGGCTCTGCAGCTGAAAGTCGGCCTGGCTCGGGTTCGAGATCTGGTGCCGGTTGAGAAGGATCGTCGTGATCTCGGTCTCGGCCTGCGTGACTGTGCCCGCTGATGTGGCGGACGCGACGATCTGACTGATGACGTGGCCGCGGGCGCCGGTCAGGTATGCCCACACCGCGGTGATCGGCGTGACGATCACGTTGTCCTGCGACCCAAACCCGGTGCCGCCCTTGGCCGCGAAGACGCCGATGACGCGAAAACTCTGACGGCTGATCTTGATCGTCTGGCCGATGGGGTCGGTCGAGCCGAAGAGGTTGGTGACCACGGTCTGACCGAGCACGGCGACACGATGGCTCGCGGTCACGTCTCCGTCGGTGAAGAACGAGCCCTCGGCGATCTGGTAGTTGCGGACCATCGGGAACGCCGTCGTGGTGCCCGTGGTGGGCGCGAAGTAGTTCTGGTTGCCGTACGTGATCTGGCCGCCGCTCTGCGCGATGGGAATCGCGGCGACGACGTCCGGGTCCTGCTGACGCGCGTTCAACGCGTCAACGTCCGCCTGGGTCAGCGACTGGCCGGTGCCGAAGCCCTGCGATACGCCACCGGATCCCTTCGCGTTGGAGGGGTAGACGTAGATCACGTTGGCGCCGAGCGACTGGATCTGGTTGTTGATCTGCACGCTCGCGCCGTTGCCGACGGCGACGAGGAGGATGACTGCCATCACGCCGATGAGGATTCCGAGCATCGTCAGGGCGCTGCGGAGCCGGTTGGCGAGCAGCCCGTTGCTCGCCATCCGCAGGGCTTCGTAAAGGTTCACGCCGCCCGCCTCTCGTCGCGAACGATGACGCCGTCGCGGAGCTCCACGACTCGCTTTGCGAACGCGGCGATGTCCTGCTCGTGTGTGATCAGGACGATGGTCCGCCCTTCCTCGGCGTTGAGGCGCGCGAGCAGACGCATGATCTCCACGCTCGATGCGGTGTCGAGGTTTCCAGTCGGCTCGTCGGCGAGCAGGATCGCGGGATTCGTGACCAGCGCACGAGCGATCGCAGCCCGCTGCTGCTGGCCACCGGAGAGCTCGGTCGGCTGGTGGGTGACGCGGTCCGCGAGGCCGACCGCGCCCAGCGCTGCCCTGGCCCGCGTCGTGCGGTCACGAGCGCCGGCGTAGATGAGGGGCATCTCGACGTTGTGCAGCGCGGTCGTGCGCGGGATGAGGTTGAAGCTCTGGAAGACGAAGCCGATCTTCTGGTTGCGGATCCTCGCGAGCTCGTCGTCGCCGAGGCGCGCGACGTCGGTGCCGTCGAGGACGTAGCGACCGGTGGTCGGCACGTCGAGGCAGCCGATGATGTTCATGAGGGTCGACTT
>DATLKH010000198.1:0-7056 GCA_035538475.1 Candidatus Dormiibacterota bacterium
TGGAGGTTCGGCCCGGCTCTAGTGAGGGACGATCGACAGCTGACTCGGGGCCAGCGCGCCGGGCCATTCGTCGACCGGTGAAGTGACGACGCCCCGGACGTAGGGCTCGACCAGGTCCCAACTCACCGACTGCGCGAGGAATGCCACGGGCACGTCGTCCACGAGCATGGTCTGGGCCTGCAGGTACTCCTGGTCTCGCCGCGCCGGATCCGTGTCCGTGCGCGCCACCCGCACGAAGTTGTCGTACTGGTTGTTCTGCCAGAAAGCGACGTTGTTCGAGCTCGTGGTCAGAAACGTGTCGTACCAGTCCGCGGGGTCCGGATAGTCGGCTGTCCAGCCCATGGGTCCGGCCATCTGGAAGTCACCGGATTCCAAATGAGAGCTCAGCGTGTTCGCGTCCAAGGCTTGCATCGTGACTTCGATGCCGAGGTTGGCCTTCAGCTGGTCGTGCACGAACTTGGCCGTGGCCTTCCCGAAATCCGAGGCCTGGTCGTACGAGAAGGTCAGCGTCAACGACTTCCCTGACATCCCCGCCGCCGCAAGGGACGCTCGCGCCTGCGCCAGATCGAATTTCTGTGCGTCCAGGCTGGGCGTGTACCCATGCATGCCCTTGGGAATCAGCGCCATCGCTGGGAGTCCCTGACCCGTGAAGACCTGGTTGACGAAAGCCTGGCGGTCGAGCGCCTCGGCGATCGCCTGTCGCAGCTTCGCGTTGTCCAGCGGCGGCGAGTTGGTCCGAAACGTGATCCAGTACACGGTCAGGCCTGGTGTCTTGACGAGCTGGCGGCTCAAGCTCGAATCGCCGGACACAGTCGTCGCTTGGGCCGGCTGAACCGAGATCTGGTCGAGCGCGCGGTCTTTGTATTTCGACAGCGCGACCGCCCCGTCGTTGACGATCTCGAAGTCGATCCGCTTCAAGGTCGGCCTGGCGCCCCAGTAATTGGGATTGCGCTCGACGGTGATGTGATCGTTCTTCACCATCTCGGTGACTTTGAACGGACCATTGGTGATCAAAGTGGTCGCGCCGGTCGCCCACTTGTCGCCGTTTTTGGCCACGACGTCTTTGTTGATCGGCGCGCCGGCGGGCAGCGCCGCGAGCCAGATGAAAGCCGGATCTGACCGCTGCAGCTGGACCTGAAACGTGTTGTCGTCGACGGCTTTCAGTCCCAGCGTGCCCAAAGCGCCGTCGATGGTTGCGGTGTCTCGTTGCGGATCGAGCAGCGAAACGTGCTGCCCGTTGAGGACAGCGTTGGCGAACAGCGTCTCGTCAGGCGCTGCAAGTCGCGGATCGATGAGCCGCTGCCACGCGTAAACGAAATCCTGCGCCTTGACGGGTGTGCCATCCCAGTATTTGGCAGTCGCGTGTAGGTGAAACACGTACGCGGTGCCATCAGCGTTCACCTCGTAGCTCTGCGCTGCCGCCGGGACCACACCCTTCAAGTCGGGAGTTGGTTTGAGAAGCGGCTCTGAGATCGCGCGCAGCACCGCCGTCTCGTACGAGTACTGCGTTTGTCCGGGGTCGAGCGATGAGGGCTGGTCCTCCAGCATGACCTTCAAGGTCTGATCGCTCGCGAGCTTTGGTCCGGTGGTGATGCCGGTCTCACAAGCCGCGAGCACCAGCAGAGCGGCTGAGGCGGCCATCAGCCTTCGGCTTAAGGTCACAACCCCATCTTATCCATCGTCGTTGGTAGGCCCGGCTCTTGGGTTTCCTTCCGGAATTTAAAAGGAGGCTACCCTGGCGGGCGCCCCCTTGTGCACGTAATCGTGAGATTAACCCAAATCTGGGCTCGGCGCTATCCCCCTGGCTCCACGGCCAGCACGGAAGGAAATGGAGGCTGGATCAGATCGGGGTGTCAATCCTTCGCATCGTCCGGACGAACCGTCCCTTTGCACCGCGAAAGTGGCGGATAGTCCGGACTATCCGCCACCTCGGGGCCTCGCCTTAGACCGACAGGGTTTCCAGGTCGATCGGCTCCTCTTCCAGGATCCGAGCCGCCTGTTCGCGCTGCTTCTTGTAGTAGTCGAGCCCGGTTCCGGCCGGGATCAGCTTGCCGATGATCACGTTCTCCTTCAGGCCCCGCAAACGGTCGACCTTTCCAGAGATCGCAGCCTCGGTCAAGACGCGGGTGGTCTCCTGGAACGACGCCGCCGAAAGCCACGACGTGGTGTTCAGCGCAGCCTTGATAAGACCGAGCAGAACGGTCTGCGCCGTCGCCGGCTCGCCGCCCTCGGCCAGGGCGCGAGCGTTGGCCTCCTCGTACTCCCACTGGGAGACGATCTCGCCCGGCAGCAAACCGGTGTCGCCGGCCGAGTCGATGCGGACCTTCCGCATCATCTGCCGGACGATGACTTCGATGTGCTTGTCGTTGATGTCGACACCCTGAGACCGGTACACCTTCTGAACCTCGTCCACGAGGAACGTCTGCACGGCCTCTTTGCCAAGGATGTGCAGCAGCTCCTGCGGTGAGATCGAACCTTCGGTGATCTGCTGTCCCGCCTTTATCAACACCTTCTGGCCGTCACGGCGATCGAGCTCCGGTCGGATGCGGACCTGGTGCGGGATCGCGTACTCACGCACTTCCTCGTCCACTGTCCGGACGGTGATCTCCTTCGATGAAACGACGGCCTTGCCGGCGTGTCGGGTCCGGACGACGTTGTTCTTGGTGTCGCGGGCCAGCTCCTGGCCCTCCATCACCTCGTCGCCGGTCTTGACCAGCATGTCCATCTTCCCTTCGACCGGGTACGAGACCTCGAACTCTTCCTTGGACGTCACGCGCACCTTGCGCGAGCCCTCCTGACGGATGATCTCCAGCTCGCCGTCGATCTCCGAGATGATGGCCTTGCCCTTCGGGATGCGGGCTTCGAACAGCTCCTCGACACGAGGCAGGCCCTGGGTGATGTCCACGCCGGCGACGCCACCGGTGTGGAAGGTACGCATGGTCAGCTGGGTACCCGGCTCACCGATCGACTGTGCGGCGATGACGCCCACCGCTTCACCGATTTCGACCAGCTTGCCCGTGGCCAGGTTGCGTCCGTAGCACGTGCGGCACACGCCCTCACGGGCTTCGCAGACCAGAACCGAGCGAATCTTCACCGGAACGCTCGCGGCGACGATCTGCCGCGTGGCGTCGTCGGTGATCGACTGGCCCGCAGGCACGAGCACCTTGCCGCCGACCGAGATGTCCTCGGCGGCGACGCGGCCGGCGATCTTGTCGAAGATCGGCTCGTTCTTCGCCCGCTCTGGCGTGACGTCCCGAATCCAGATTCCGTTTGTGGTTCCGCAGTCCTCTTCGCGCACGATCACGTCCTGTGCCACGTCGACGAGGCGGCGCGTCAGGTAGCCGGAGTCCGCGGTTCGGAGAGCGGTGTCGGCCAGACCCTTGCGAGTTCCGTGCGTCGAGATGAAGTACTCCAGCACGGTGAGGCCTTCGGTGAAGTTGGCCTGGATCGGCAGGTCGATGATCCGGCCGGTCGGGTCGGCCATCAAACCACGCATTCCGGCCAGCTGGCGGATCTGCTGGATGTTTCCTCTGGCGCCCGAGCCCATCATCATCCAGATCGGGCTGAACTTGTCGAAAGCCTGCTCGGTCTGCGCGCCCACTTCTTCGTATGCGCGCTGCCAGAGCTCGATGACCTTGCGGTAGCGCTCGTCTTCGGTCATGACGCCCCGCCGGTACATTCGCTCGACGTCCGACACTTCCTTCTCTGTGTCGCGGATGACCTGCCACTTCTCGTCCGGGTGGGGGATGTCCATCGCAGACACCGTGATCCCGGCCTGCGTGGCGTAGCGGAAGCCCAGTCGCTTGATGTCGTTGACCACGCTCGCGGTCACGTCGCTGCCGTACAGGCGGTACAGCTCGGCAACCAGGACTCGCAGCAGCTTGCGGTCGAAATGAGCGTTCTGGAACGGCAGCGGCTCCATCGACTCTTCCATCGGCTGCCTGCCGACGGGGAGCGGCTGGTTGAAGACAACGCGGCCTGGGGTGGTGACGATCATCTCGTCGCCGACCCTGACCCGGATCCATTCCTGCAGCTTCACGACCTTGCTCTCGAGGGCGAGCAGCACTTCGTTCTGCGAGCTGAAGACCCGCAGCTTCGATGTATCGGCCGGCAGGTCGCCGCGCGTGGCGGTCAGCCAGTAGCAGCCGAGCACAACGTCCTGCGTCGGCGCGACCACGGGGTGGCCGTCCGCCGCGGACAGGATGTTCTGGGAGGACATCATCAGGTTCTTGGCTTCGGCGATCGCTCCGCTGAACAGCGGCACGTGCACAGCCATCTGGTCGCCGTCGAAGTCGGCGTTGAAGGCGGCGCAAACCAACGGGTGAATCTGGATCGCCGAGCCTTCGACCAGCACCGGCATGAAGGCCTGAATGCCAAGACGGTGCAGGGTCGGAGCGCGGTTGAGCAACACCGGGTGCTCGCGGATGACCTCGTCGAGGACGTCCCAGACCTCGGTGCGGCTGCGCTCGACCATGCGCTTGGCCGACTTGATGTTGGTGGTGTAGCCCTTGTTCACGAGCTCGCGCATGACGAACGGCTTGAAGAGCTCGAGCGCCATTCTCTTCGGCAGCCCGCACTCGTGGAGCTTCAGCTCTGGTCCGACCACGATGACGGAACGTCCCGAGTAGTCCACGCGCTTGCCGAGCAGGTTCTGGCGGAACCGGCCCTGCTTGCCCTTCAGCATGTCGGACAGCGACTTCAGCTTGCGGTTGCCCGTGCCGGTGATGGCGCGACCACGCCGGCCGTTGTCGATCAGCGCGTCGACCGCCTCCTGGAGCATCCGCTTCTCGTTGCGCACGATGATCTCGGGCGCCCCGAGCTCGAGAAGCCTCTTGAGCCGGTTGTTGCGGTTGATGACGCGGCGGTACAGGTCGTTCAGGTCCGAGGTCGCGAACCGGCCGCCATCCAGCTGAACCATCGGGCGCAGCTCGGGTGGAATCACCGGCAGCACCTCGAGCACCATCCACGTCGGGCTGGCGTTCGACTTGCGGAAGTCCTCGACGACCTTGAGGCGCTTGATCGCCTTCTGCTTGCGCTGGCCGCTCGAAGAACGTGACTCCTCGCGCAGGCGATACATCTCGGCGTTCAAGTCGATGCGCGACAGCAGGTCGCGGATCGCCTCCGCTCCGATGCCCGCGCGGAATGCGCGGCCGAAGCGGTCCTGGAAATCGCGATACTGCGTGTCGGTCAGAATCTGCTTGGCGTGCAGCGCTTCGAGATCTGTGCGTGTCGCCTCGATCTCCTGCTGCAGCGATTCGAGCTGTCCCTGAATCGCCTCACGCTCACTGCGCGTGGCCTGCTCGATCTGGGTTTCGAGTGCCTTCTTGTCCGCGTCGAGCCGCTCCTTGGCACGCTTCTGCGCGGCTTTGGTGTTCGCTTCGAGCTTCTCGATCTTCTCCTGGACCTTGGCGAGCACACCCTTCGACATGTCCCTCGACATCAGGTCGCCCTTCTCGATCACGACCTCTTCGTCGCCATCGAGACCGACAGTCATCTGCCGGCGCGACTTGGTGCCGAAGCCCGCCTTGATGTGTTCGGTCGCCTTCTTGCCCTGGGTGGTCAAATCGTCGACGGCTTCCTGCAGCTCTTCTTCGAGTCGCGACACTTCAGCGTCGACTTCGCCCTTCAGCTTCTTCGCCTTGGCCTCGTGCTCCTGGCGGATCTCACGCGCCTTGGCTTCGATGTCCGCACGCAGCCGAACCGCGCGATCGTCCTTGTCCATGTTGAGGACGGCGAGCATGTCCTGCCGCACTTCCTCGTGGACGTCGGTGACGATGTAGTTGGCGAAGTAGAGGATCTTCTCGAGGTTGCGGGGAGACATGTCGAGCAGCAAGCCCATGCGGCTCGGGATGCCCTTGAAGTACCAGACGTGGCTGACGGGCGAGGCGAGCTTGATGTGGCCCATGCGCTCGCGGCGCACTTTGGACCGCGTCACCTCGACGCCGCACTTGTCACAGATGATGCCCTTGTAGCGGTAGCGCTTGTACTTTCCGCAGTGGCATTCCCAGTCCCGAGTGGGACCGAAGATCCGCTCGCAGAAAAGTCCGTCTCGCTCCGGGCGGAGCGTGCGGTAGTTGATCGTCTCCGGCTTCGTGACCTCGCCGTGCGACCACGACATGATCGTGTCGGGCGAAGCGAGGGAAAGCTTTAGCGCGTCAAAGTTCTCGAGTTTCAGCATCTTTACTCCGCAGAATCCTCACCAAGTTCTTCACGTTCAAGCGAGATTCCAAGATCGAGCGGAATCTCCGGTATGTCTTCTTCTGAAAGGACGATCTGGCGCTCGTCCTCGCTCAGGATCTCGACGCCGAGCGCGAGTCCTTCCAGCTCTTTGACCAGGACCCGGAACGACTCCGGGATGCCGGCTTCGAGCGTGTTGTCGCCCTTGACGATCGCCTCGTAAGCCTTGACGCGGCCGACGATATCGTCCGACTTCACGGTCAGGATCTCCTGCAAGACGTGGGCGGCGCCATATGCCTCGAGCGCCCACACCTCCATCTCGCCGAAGCGCTGGCCGCCGAACTGCGCCTTGCCGCCGAGCGGCTGCTGCGTGACGAGCGGGTACGGTCCGGTCGAGCGAGCGTGGATCTTGTCGTCGACGAGGTGCAGCAGCTTGAGGATGTACATGTAGCCGACCGACACCTGCTGCTCGAACGGCTCGCCGGTGCGGCCGTTGAACAGAGTCACCTTGCCCGAGGCCTGCTCGCCTGGGCGGCGCTTGGTGTCGACCTGCATCCTCACGTTGCCGTCGTGCTGCTCCTGCCAGCGGACGAGGGCGTTGTCGACGTCGGCCACCGTCGCCCCGTTGAACACCGGCGTGGCCACGTACACGCGGCCATCGCCGTTCCCGCGGGACTTCTTGCGAGCATCGGCCGCGTCATCGTCGTACCACCCGTTGGCCGCGACCCAGCCGAGGTGGGTCTCGAGGATCTGGCCCAGGTTCATCCGGCTCGGCACGCCGAGCGGGTTGAGGATCACGTCGACCGGAGTGCCGTCCTCAAGGAACGGCATGTCCTCGACGTCCACGATCTTGGCGATCACGCCCTTGTTGCCGTGGCG
>DATLKH010000199.1:0-1963 GCA_035538475.1 Candidatus Dormiibacterota bacterium
GCTCTCGAACATCTGGAACGAGAAGAGCTGCGCGTCAGCTAGGAATTCGCTGCGCGCAGCTTGCGTCGTCCGGTTCAAGGTGACCTCCTCTTTTGCGGCTCGCTCCGAACGCCGGCGTAGGACTCGGGCGCGATGCTCGGCCGACGACACCTGGTGCGATTTGGTGAAGCTAAGGACGACGACTCCGAGCCAGACCATCATGGTCGTGAAAACGGTCAATGCAGCTGCTTCCAGCAGCGCGGACAGCGCGTCGCCCGCGGTGATCCAGAGGAACCAGAAACGCAGCGCTCCGATTGAAAGGAGACCCACGGCCAAAGCCGCGATCGTCAGCGAGCGGCGCGGCCCGCTCTTGTAATGCGTGACCGCCCACATCCCTGCTCCCAACGCGCCGACGAGCACGGCCGTGATTCCCCAAGTAGGCAGCGGGTCGAGACCGAACGTCTGCGCCGCGAGGTTTGCGGGAATGGTGTCGAGGAGCACAAACAATGACGCCAACATCACGCCGAAGCCAAAACTCAGTCGATGCCGTCGATGCTCTTCGTGCAATCGCGCCATCCGCCCAGCCTCGAGCTCCGCTTCCGCCGCTTTCTCCGTGAGCGATGTCCGCTCAGCCGCAATCGAGCTGAGCCGCTGCGAGTCCGCCTTCAGGTTCTGAAACTCCCGCGCGACCCGCGGCTTCGCCAGAAAATCGCGCATCGAACGGATGAACCGGTCGCCACCGTCCAGCTGGGGTGCCGTCGTGATTCTCTCGATTGACTCCATCGTTTCCATCTCCCTCCGAGCTATTGGTCCACGATCTGTGTGAGCTGCAATTGCGTGAGCGATGGATCGAGCGCCTTCACCGAGAGGGCGCCGGCCCCCTGAGCGGCGCTCGTCCACGCTGCAGCTGCATTGGCGTCGCCAACGTTGGCGACCACGACGTTGACTCCGTTGAGACCGCCCGCCGAGAACTTGCCTGGGCCCAGATCACCGCCTCCGAGCAACAGCAAGAACCGGCGGCCGGACAGGCCCTGCAGCGTCGTCGTCGCAGCGATCAGCGACGCGGAGAGCACGGTGGCATCGGGCGCTGAACCGGCTGTCGATTGGCCGGCGGACGCCCTTTCCAGATCGCTCGCCACTTGCGCCTGCCACGGCACGAGGCTGGCCGCAGCATCAGAGTGCCACTGCGCGACGCGCTGAGCGTTGGTGGCGTTGTCCGCCGCGACCGTCCGTTGGTACTGAGCGCGCTGGTAGTCGGTCGGATTGCTCGGTGCTCGCGGCAAGCGAAGCAGCAGCGGAGGCGGCGGCCCGGCGGGTGCCTTGGAAACCAGGACCGCAGCTGCATGCGGCGAGCCATTAGGGATCATCACTTGCTCGCCGGGATGAATCAGCCTCCACTCGCGCCCGGAAACCGGGCCGAGCTGGGGATTCGCAGACTCCAGGCCGGCCAGCGTCAATCCGTGCGCGGCGGCGATCGAGCTCAGGCTGTCGCCGGAACGAACCAGGTAGGCCGTTCCGAAGCCCGGCTGAATCAGCATGACCACGATCGCTTCCCCCGGCGAAGCGTTCGACCGCACTACGTCCTCGAGCTGGCGGAACTCGCTGGACGCCTGACTGGGCGATGGATCAATCAGCGCGACCAACGCCAGAGGCGGCGGAGGCGCATAGGTGACTTCGTTGGTGAGCGTCTGCGGGCCGCATGCGGCAAGCCCGACGGCGATCAACGCCATTGCGGAAAACTTCATCGCCGGGCTCATCCCTACCCATCGGTCAACGCGCTGCCATCCCGCGAGTACGCGGTTAAGAAATGTCTGAGAGTTTGCTGTGAAGTCTTAACCCAGAGCTTCTCGAATACTCGGGTCCGCTAGCTTCAGTGGCAGATGCCTGTTGACTGGGATCAGGTTCGGCATTGCCGCATGTCGCGTCACTGGCTCCTCGAACGCGGCGAGGGAAAAGACTTGCCACGCATCGCTTCGGACGTATG
>DATLKH010000200.1:0-4385 GCA_035538475.1 Candidatus Dormiibacterota bacterium
AGCACTTGTCGTAGTGCATCGGCTCGTTGTCGATCTGGCAGACCGCTTTGCCCAGCGAGCCGCCAAAATCCTGCGACTGGTATTTGAGACCCGATTCGACCATCGACGACTGGCCGTCGATCGTGTCTGCGCTGAACCCGACACATTTCTGAACGGTGGTGGCAGAAGCGTGTTCGATGACTACGTAGGCGTGGTGCGCTGCGGATGCGTTCACGCATGACGTCCCCTGAGTGGCCGTGCTTGGGTTCGACGAACCTCCGCAGGCTGCGCCGGTGCCGAGTGCCAGGGCCAGTGTCGCGCTGACCCACATGACGTGCTTTCGCACTTTCAATCCTCCGGGCGGCCCACGGACTTACCGAACGCGCCGCTGAAAGCCGACCGCCAGGAGCTTCCGTGCCGTTGCGCGCGGACGGTGTGCAATTGCGGGCATTCAGGTCTCCTGGCTCGCGGATCGCCGCCCCCATCTGCCTTCCCGAGACGCCGGGCCTCAGTGGCTTAGTCGGACGGAGGCTCCTCGCTCACAGTTGCGCGACAGCTCCGGATTCGCACCGGATTCTCTTGGTGCCCTGTGGCAAATCTTAGTTCTTGGGCGCGGACGGAAGGGGTGGCGGGGCCGGAGACGGATCCGTCGCTGCGACGTAATGCCACCCCATCGCATCGCCGTCATGGAGCTTGACCTGCGTGTAGCCGCCCGGCGCGCTCTTCCAATGACCGCTCGAGGCCACGAACAGCGCCCAGTAAGGTTCGTTCTGCGGAAAGCACTGGTCGAGTTGCGCCGGCTCGGAGTCGACCTGACACATCGCCTTGCCGGAGCTGACCGCCGTCGCCCGGTACTCAATGCCTGATTGGTGCATCGCCGACTCGCCATCGATGAAATCTCCGCTGAATCCGATGCAGCGCGTGATCGAAAGTCCAGAGCCGTGCTCAACCACGACGTATGCGCGATGCGCGGCGCCCGACGGACTGCAGCCGGCGGTAGTGCGGGAGGTTTGACTGCCGCACTGCTGGCTGCAAGCCGCGAACAGGAGCAGCATTCCGATCAATCCCACCGCGGAACGAACCGCCTTTCGCATCGTCCCCATAGAAAAGGACGGTCATCGGGATGGAAAGCTTGCGGTGACCCGCATAGAGCCGTCCACTCTCTTCATCGGCATCGCGAAAGCGAAGCGGTCGGCTTTCAAGGCAAGCTCGAGATCGGTCGGAGGGAAGCCAGGCCAGGCTCCGCTCATCGCCCGCTGGTAACGCTCAGCCTGGCGCAGTGGTTGAAGCAGACGGTTGAGGTCGGGCCTCTCACCCCGGATCAAACTTTCGATGTAGCTCCCACACGCGTGGTCTTCTGGATGATCGGCAGAGGCGACGAGGGTCACGGTCTCGGGCCGTCTTAACAGGCAGGCTTGTGCGGTCGCGCCGGCGACCACGAGACTCGTCGCGAAGATGTCGTCACCCTGGGCCGCCGACGCGCACTGCGTGCCGGCTGTCGAACGCTGGACGAGGACACGGTCTCGCAAATCGAGCTCGGTGATCTTGGTCGGCGAGTTGCTGATCTCGATGCCTTCGACGGGAAGCGCATTCTCCTCCGCGCTGACCAGCGCATTCGGAATCGAGGCGGCGAGCGCCCTTGCTTCGTTCACGGTGCGAACGAGACGGCATTCTCGAGCCCCGCCGGCGAGCGCGTAAGCACTCACCGTGAAGGCCCTGAGGACATCGATCACCACGATGA
Organism: Candidatus Dormiibacterota bacterium; assembly: GCA_035538475.1. Taxonomy (GTDB): domain Bacteria; phylum Chloroflexota; class Dormibacteria; order Dormibacterales; family Dormibacteraceae; genus 40CM-4-65-16. Next base: position 1,721 of record DATLKH010000200.1, read on the forward strand.
CGCCGCGCGCCTGGCGGGCACCTTCGATGCCGGTCGCGTGGAGGATGTTCAATTGGGACCGGTGACAGCATCAGCGAGCGGGGAAACACCGCGAGCCTTTGGTTTCGAGCAAATTGCCGATTGCGGCTCCATGCGCGTGGTCGGCCTGAGGCTCGAACCGGGGCAGACCGTGCCCGAGCATCGCAATGCGATTCCGGTCGCATTGATCGTCACCGACGGACGCCTGCGGTTCGACGATGGGGAACAGTCCGGCGAGGTCGGCGCCGGCCAGATGTTGCTCATCAACCCTAGTGAGAGGCACACCTATCACGCGGATGTGTCGACCTCCGCCTACCTGGTGTTCGCCGGGCTGCCGGGGGTGCGCAGCCGTACCTGGACTTTGAGGCGGAAGGCGGCGCACTGATCACTGGGAATTCCAGAGCCCGATCACGCGTCCGTGATCGCCGTCCCGCAGGATGTTGAGGGTCGCCACATCGAGCTGGAGTCGCGCCGCGACCGTGAGATCAGCCTTGATCCAGGTGGCTGCAACGGCGCGGAGGATGTGGCCGTGCGCGAACGCGATCACCCGCCCGCTCTCTCGCGTGGAGGTCACCAGGTCGATGAATTCCTGAGCTCGGGCCGCGATCAGGGCGGGCGTTTCGCCTCCCGGCGAACCGTCTCGATAGAGCTCCCACTTCGGATTCGTGCGACGAATTTCTGCGCTCGTCAGTCCTTCGTACTCGCCGTAATCGACCTCCCTGAGCAGCGCCGTGACATGCGGATTGTCGAAGCCCGCAAGCTCCGCGGTGCGCAGCGCACGCTGCATGGGACTCGAAAACACGGCATCGAAGCGGATCACGCTGAGCTGGACGCCAAGGGCCTCCGCCCTCTCTTCTCCGCGCTCGGTGAGCGGAAGGTCAGTGCTGCCGGTGTGGCGTCCCGAAAGGCTCCATTCAGTTTCGCCGTGCCGTGCGAGGTAGAGCTCGAGCGTCGCCGTCAGGCAGGTTTGCCCATCATTTCCGGCCGGCCCGTCTTCAGAGAACGGCTCGCGCTCTCGATCACGGCTCCGGCGCGCACACGCTGTCCGGGCCGGACGCACACCAGGCCGACGGCGGCCTGCCCGCCCTGGGGCTTGAGCGATTCGTTGACCGCCGACAGCACTCGATTCGCGGCATGAGCCGTGCCGGCAACGTCCGTGTCGGGAAGGATCGCGAGCAGCTGAGGCGGGGTGCGGCTGAGCACGCCCGGGGTGTCGACGTCACGCACCGTGCCCGCCAGAGCCGCAGCCATGCTTTTCAGCGCGTCGTCGGCGGGCAGGGAACCGTTGGCTTCGATCAACAGCACGCCCAGGTTGCGTTGGTAGCGATGGGCGCGAGCCAGCTCGTCCTCGAGGACCGGGCGAACAAAACGGTCGTTGAAGAGGCCGGTGGTGCGGTCGACGATGTGGAGCGGTTCGGCCAGGGGGTCGTCAGCCCTCACGCCACAAGACGAACAGAAGACCGCGCCATGGGGTAGCGGTGAACCACAAGCCTGGCAGGTCTGAGCCTCGGGCCGGCGGCGTAGAAAATCGCCAATCGGCATTCGGTAAAGCCTATCAGTCGGGTTTGCCATCTCTAGTCGGACCTCTTAACAGGCAGCGTTGTAGTGAATCCTCTCGAATCCTAAGCTTCGGGCAGGTGTGCCGGCTCGGGGGAGGGAAGCCGCTCGGGAGGAGGGAGGGCCCGGAAGAGGTGCGTGAAATTCCGAGCGGGCGCTCAGCCTACCGCCGCGGCCGGCGTGGTCAGCCATGTATCGGCCCAATCCGAAACCGCAGAAAGAACCGGCTCGAGGGCGCGACCTCGCGACGTCAATCGATAGCTCACACGCACCGGCGGTCCGGGGTCGACCAGTCTTTCGACGATGCCCTCGGTCTCGAGCTCGCGCAGCCTCTCAGTCAAAACTCGGTCGCTGATGCCAGGGATCCCTGCGAGCAGTTGGTTGAAGCGCGCAGGCGCAGGAAGCAGGGCCTTGACGACCGCCCCGGTCCAGCGCTTGCCTATCAGCTCGATTGCGCGCTGAAACGGCGCGCTGTAGTCGAGGCCCCCTCCGACCATGGGGAGAGATTCTATGCGCTCTAGCAAGTCTTCGAAAGGACCCCGCCGGGCTTTTCCACAAGAATTTTTTTCTCACCTCTTCACGACCCGCACGAGACCTGGATGGAGGGCTTCGAAATCATCGAGACGGAGGTTTGAAAGGATGCGATGGAGCTGACCAATAGAGTCATCGTAGTGACGGGCGGTGCGCGTGGAATCGGCTATGCGATGGCCCGTCGATTCAAGTCCGCGCAAGCTCGTGCAGTCGTCATTGCCGACGTCGACATCGAAAGAGCCGAAGCGTCAGCTCGCGAAATCGATGCTGTCGCCGTGCGCTGCGATGTTTCGCGCGAGGCGGATGTTCAACAGCTGATCGACCAGGTCGAAACCAAACATGGACCGATTGATCTGTTCTGTTCGAACGCGGGCATCGCGGTCGGCGGAGGCGCGGACGCAGCAGACCGGGACTGGCAGCGAATTTGGGAAGTCAACGTGATGGCGCATGTGTATGTGGCACGCCATGCGCTGCCGCGGATGCTCGAGCGCAAATCCGGTTACCTGCTCGCCACGGTCTCTGATGCTGCACTCCTGAATCATCTGTTCGCAGCTCCGTA
>DATLKH010000201.1:0-11124 GCA_035538475.1 Candidatus Dormiibacterota bacterium
GCCACGTGGAAACTCCGATATCCGCCGCAATCAAACCAGCATGGTCATCGGGTCTTCGATCAGCTGACCCGAGAAAAGCTTGGGGTCATCGAGATCGACCTGGGGCGCGACGGCCTCGGTCTCAGCGAAGCCTCGCGCCGGCAATTGCGTGAGTGCGACATCGTCATCCACTCAGCCGCGGCAGTGGAATTCGACAACCCCGCCGATCTGTCCGCCGAGACCAACCTGCTCGGGGCGGCGCGTCTGGTCGAGGCACTCGAGGCCACCGGCGCGAAACCGCACCTCATTCACATCTCGACCGCATATGTCGGCGGAATGCTGCGCGGTCTGGTGCGCGAGGAGCCGCCGCTCGATCCGGGACTGAACTGGCGCCACGAAGCGGAGGTGCTGTCGCATTTGCGCGCACCGGTCGAGGAGGAATCGCGCAGACCAGAGGTGTTGAACAAACTGCGGCGCGAAGCCCGCTCGCGCATGGGCCCGGCAGGTACGCCGGCGGTCGCGCGCGCCACCGAGCGGTTGCGGGAGCGGTGGGTAAAGGATCGTCTGGTCGAGCGGGGCCGGGTGCACGCCAACTCGATGGGGTTTACGGACATCTACTCGTTCACAAAGGCAATGGCTGAGCACGCCGTCGTCGAGCTGCACGGCCAGATTCCCCTGTCCATCGTTCGCCCCTCGATCATCGAAAGCGCGCTCGATGAGCCCTTCCCTGGGTGGCTCGAGGGCTTTCGCATGGCGGAGCCGCTGATCCTCGCTTTCGGCCGCGGAATCCTGCGCGACTTCTCGGGCCTGCCCGACTCGCTGCTCGATGTCATTCCGGCGGATTTCGTCGTCAACACGGTCCTGGCCGTGGCCGCAAATCCGCCGGCCGGCGACAAGCCGCGGGTGTATCACGCCGCGTCAGGCACGCGGAATCCGCTCCGCTTCAGGCAGATCGCCGATGAAGCGGCCCGCTACTTCACCGCGCATCCGCTGCGCGATCGCTACGGTCAGGCGATCGGCACTCCGACCTGGACGTTTCCGACCCGGCAGGAGCTTGCGGCCCGCGCGCGCGGAGCTCTGCGCGCGGTCGAAGCCGCGCAGTGGGTGGTCGAGCGCCTGCCGCTCGGGGCGACGGTCTCACAGCTTTCAGACGATCTGAATGCCGAGCGGGATCGCCTCGACCGCGGCTTGAACCTGATCCAGCTTTATGGCGTCTACACCGAGGTCGACTGCATCTTCGACACGCGGAATGTCACCGCGTTGTGGAATCAGATGACCGACGCGGAAAAGAAGAAGTTTCCATTCGATCCCGCGCTGTACACGTGGGAGAACTATTTCCAGAAAGTTCACTTCCCGACCGTGGTGCGCATGTCGCGTGCGGAGACCGCAGCCCGCAGAGGCAAGCAGCCCACGGGCAGCACAGCTGAGAAACCGGAAAGCAGCACGGTCAAGGCACTGATCGAGCGGCGATCTGGACGCGCCGACGTGCTCGCGGTCTTCGACGTCGACGGCACGCTCGTCGAGACCAACGTTGTCGAGTACTACCTGTGGATGCGGCTGCGCTCGCAGCCCATCGAGGACTGGCCCGCGTTCATGGCGCGCATGCTGCGCCAGGCTCCGCGCTGGCTCTATCTAGAGCGCAGGTCTCGAGCGGAGTTTCAACGCAGTTTTTATCGCGAGTACGACGGCCTCGATTACGAGGTCATGAAAGGCTTGGGCCGTGAGGCGCTGGACGCGGTGACGCTGCGGCGCGTGTACCCGGAGGGCATCAGGCGCATCCGCGAGCACAAGCGCGCCGGACACCGAGTGCTGCTCCTGACCGGCGCCCTCGACGTGGTGGTCGAACCGCTGGCAGAGCTGCTCGGCGTCGAAGTCGACTGCGCTCACCTCTTGCTCAAGGAGGGACGCCTGACCGGTGACCTCCAGTCACCTCCGCCGGCGGGTGAGGCGCGGGCCGCGCTGCTCGATGAATACGCGCAGCAAAATGGAATCACGCTCGCAGACAGCTTCGCCTACGCGGATTCACTGTCGGACCTGCCCATGCTCGAGCTCGCGGGCACGCCAGTGGTGATCAACCCCGATCCCCGCCTGTCGCAGATGGCGGGGCAGAGGGGATGGCGAATCGAGCGCTGGCGGATGGCCCCAGGCAACTGGCGGCTGCCCATGCCCGATCCGCGCTCGCCGGAGTACCTGGAGGCAGTCCGACGCTAGCGCTCCAGTACGTGCGGTCGATTCCGTCGTTTGCCGTGGTCAAGGCGGCCGGCGGTCGGGCAGACGTCGCGACCAGCGCGCTTTCGATGCTGAAACTCGGCGACTTCCCCGAGCCGGAGCTGCCGGCACCCGATTGGGTGCGCGTGCGACCCAGCCTGAGCGGAATCTGCGGCTCCGATCTCTCCGCGATCGGCGGCCACGTGTCGCTGTATCTCGACCCGCTCACGAGCTATCCGTTCATCCCCGGCCACGAGGTGGTCGGTCAGCTCGAGGACGGATCGCGAGTGGTGATCGAGCCGGCGCTCGGCTGCGTGGTTCGCGGCATCGATCCACCCTGCCCGCGCTGCGCCGAAGGCAGACCCGGGCTCTGCTACAACGCCACCGAAGGACCGATCGAGGTCGGGCTGCAGACCGGTTACTGCGCCAGCACCGGCGGCGGTTGGGGAGAGCTCCTGGTCGCGCACCCCAGCCAGATCCATGCCGTGCCTGATTCGCTTTCGGATGATGCGGCGGTCCTGATCGAGCCGTTCGCGTGCTGCGTGCATGCCGCACTTCGGGGCGGCGCCACCAAGGACGACGTGGTGGTGGTTTCCGGCGCGGGCACGATCGGTCTGCTCACCGTCGCGGCGGTCCGACATTTCACGCCGCCGAAGCGCCTGATCGCCGTGGCCAAGCATCCGACGCAGCGCGACTTCGCGAGGAAACTCGGCGCAGACCAGGTCATCTCACCGAGCGATGTCTTTCAGCGCGTCAGGTTCGCCACATCGGCGCGACGCCTCGAGTCGATGAACCGCTCTCTGCTGCTCGGCGGCGCAGACATCACTTTCGAGTGCGTCGGCCGGGCGGACAGCCTCAACGACGCCGTGCGCTTCACTCGCGAGGGCGGCACGGTGGTGGTGGTCGGCATGCCAGGAGAGGAAAAGGTGGACTGGGCGCCGATCTGGCAGCGCGAGCTAACCGTGGTCGGCGCCTATGCGTATGGATCCGAGGCGAAGGTCAAGGGCAGGCGCACGTTCGCGCTGGCGCTCGAAGCCGCTCCTGACGTACATCTGGAAGAGCTGACCGGCCCACTTTTCGGTCTCGCCGAATACCGCGACGCGATCGCCTACGCGATGAGCGCAGGACGTTTAGGGGCCGTGAAGGTCGCGTTTGATCTGCGACGATTGAGAGCTTAGTGGCCTCCCCCGGATCCTCCTTGCCTCCTCGCTGGCCTAGGCGGCCGGGTGCCTTCGGCACCGAAGCCGGCGTCGCCTCCTGCGCGCGCTCGGTTACGCATCCTTCAGATGCGCTCCCTCGCGTGCTCGTCGTCTCCTTGGCTCCGGCCGCCGACGCCGCGAGTAGGCTGCGAAGCCCCGAGGGAGGCCACTGATGCCGCGCCCCGGAGCTGTAATCGAGGTCGATCGAAACACGCCGCCGGTGCTCTTTCACTACGGCGAAGGCATCCGGCTGGAGAAGCTTCCGCTCGGTGCGCGCATCGTTTACCCGCCCGACCCGCTCGAGCCGATCCCACATCCCGAGCGCGCGATCAAGCGGGCCCTCGCCAGGCCACTCGAAGACGATCCGCTGAAGTCGCTGTTGCGTCGGGGCATGAAATTGACGATTGCTTTCGACGACCTCTCCCTGCCCTTGCCCCCGATGGCCGCGCCGGATGTGCGGCAGTTGGTGATGGAAGAGGTCATCGACATGGCCGCGGAAGCCGGCATCGACGATCTGCACATCATCGCGGCGCTCGGCCTGCACCGGCGAATGACCGAGGACGAGCTCCGGCACATCGTCGGCGACCGCATCTTCGCGACCTTTCATCCGGATCGCCTCTATCAACACGACGGCGAGGATCCTGAGGGCAACGTCTACATCGGCAAGACATCGGCCGGGGAAGAGGTCACGCTCAACCGGCGCGCCGCCGAGTCGGATCTCGTGATCTACATCAACCTGACTCTGGTGCCGATGGACGGCGGCCACAAATCGATGGCCACCGGCCTTGCATCATTTCGCAGCATTCGCGCGCATCACAACGCCAAGACGCTGCTGGCCTCGAGGTCGTACATGAATCCGCCGGACTCGGCGCTGCATCACTCTTGCATCCGCCAGGGCCAGCTCATCGAGGACACGGTGCGCGTGTTCCATATCGAGACCACCGTGAACAACCACGCCTTCCCGGCGGTCGCCAACTTCATGCAGAAGCGGGAAACCGACTGGACCCCACAGGACCAGGCGATGTTCCTGGCGACGAAACAGATGACCGACATCGCTCCGCCTGCGTTCAAGCGCAGCGTGTTCCACGCGATGCGAGCACCGTACGGCTTGACCGCGGTTCACGCGGGTCAGGTCGACGCCGTGCACGACAAGACCCTCGACGCCGTGCGCAATCAAATCAGCGTGCCGGTCGAGGGTCAGACGGACATCGTCACCCTCGGTGTCCCGTACCTCGGCCCCTACAACCTCAACGCGCCCATGAATCCCATCCTCGTTGTCTGCATGGGCCTCGGTTACCTGTTCAACTTCTATCGCAACAAACCTGTATTGCGGAAGGGCGGCGTGCTCATCCTCACGCATCCCTGCCGGTACGAGTTCGACGCCGTCCAGCACCCGAGCTACATCGACTACTACGACGAGGTGCTGGCAGACACGCGCGATCCGATCGAGATCGAGAAGAAGTACGAGATTCGATTTGCCGAGGATCCCTGGTTCCGGCAGCTGTACCGCAAGTCACACGCTTATCACGGCATTCACCCGCACTATGCGTGGATCTGGGCAGCGCACGCGATGGAGCATGCGGGCGACATCATCATCGTCGGGGGCGATCGGCAGGTCGTCCATCACCTTGGATTCAAGGCCGCGACCTCGCTCGAGGACGCCTTTGAGATGGCAGAACAGTCAGTTGGGCGTTATCCAAGTGTGACGCACTTGAGAATGCCGCCGATAATGCTGTGCGACGTAGACGGATAAATTGACGCACCGGGCTCTCGCCGCGATCTTTGTTGCGTTCTTTTTGACGTCGTGCTCGCTTGGACCGCAAAAGCAGGCGGCGACGCCACAAAACATCACGCAGCAGATCGGTGACCTGCCGGGGATGCACAAATGCGATTCCAGTGGCGAGGTGAACGCAGTCCTGCAGACAGAGAAGCAGAACGGCTCTCCCGAGTACGGCGTCAATGCGACCGAGTGGGCGCAGTGGAAGCGCCAGGGGGCGAGCAAGGCTTACTTCGCCGTGTACGGCGCCAGTCCGGCCGACTGCGCCGCGGTGACTGCCCGGAGCACGGGGGCGCCACGAGCGTTGATGGTCGGCCTCGTGGTGCAGTTTCAGAATGCGGACGTGGCGCAGCGAAACTACGGTCGCGAATCCAATTTGATGGGGCTTGGGCCGAAGGACATTCGCTTCATCGAGCTGGCGGGTGGCTCGACCACGTTCGGCACTGCCACCGGGCTCGGCCCGGAGTCTGTGACCGGCAGCGGAGTCGTGGCCGGCACGAACTACTTCGTCGCTCAGTGGCAGAACAAGATTTTCGAATCTGACTTCATCGGCTATGGCGTGGCGCCGTCTGACGGCCAGGAAGCCGTCCTCGACATGAACAAACGGATCGTCTGATGCCCTGGTATTCGGGAGGGACCTTGACCGGCCTTCTGGACACTGCCAGCGGCTTTGCAACCGATGTGCGAAGGCTGCGCCGGGGATGGCACTGGAACACGCCGCGTCCGCACACCTGGCCCGAGCAAGGCACGGTGGTGCCGGCTCCCCCGAGCGACCTTGGATGGGCACGCATCGAGCCGGTCCGTTCGATCCGCTACTTCATCCAGCGAGCGCTGCTGCTTCCCTTTACCGAAGCGATGGTGCATCCGGAGGTCGAAGGCCGCGAGTGGGTGAAAGAGCTGAAGCGTCCCGTGATCTTTGCCGCGAATCATTCGAGCCACGCTGACACGTCGCTCATCCTTCACTCGCTGACCGACGTCGCGCGAGACCGGACGGTGGTCGCGGCGGCGGCTGACTACTGGTTCAAGCATCCCCTGCTCGGAAATGTCGTGAGCCTGTTTCTCAACACGTTTCCGTTTTCGCGCACCGGTGGCGCGCAAGCGCAGCTGCACAACTCGAGCAACCTGTTGAAGTCCGGCTGGAACCTCGTGCTGTTTCCTGAAGGCAGGCGATCGACCGACGGCCGGATGCAAGAATTCAAGCCAGGCGTCGGATATCTCGCGAAAGAAACCGGAACTCCGGTCGTGCCGATGCACATCCGCGGCGCGTTTCAGGTCATGCCGCGCGGACAGAAGGTTCCGCTGCCTGGCCCGGTGCGGGTGCGGATCGGCAAGCCCATGAGCCCGGAAGCGAGGGAAGGAACACGTGAGTTCACGGCACGGATCGAAAAAGCCGTCCGCGATCTTTCCGCTGAACCTCGCCAGCCGGATCTGCAAGGAACATGGATCGAGCGCTGGCGCGCGTCCAAACCTCGCGAGCGACGCTACGCAGGCGCCGAGTAGCCGACCTCCCGTTTCATGACTTACTCGATCGTCGCGCTCGACCGTGAGTCTGGCGAGCTCGGCGTCGCGGTGCAGTCGCACTACTTCCAGGTGGGGCCGACTGTGCCCTGGGCGCTCGCCGGCGTGGGCGCGGTCGCCACCCAGTCGCGGGTCAATGTCAGCTTTGGACCGCTCGGCCTCGACTATCTGCGGGCCGGTTACGGCGCCGCGCAGACGCTGAAAGCGCTGCTCGCCGGCGATCCCGAGCCCTACCTCCGGCAAGTCGCCGTCGTCGATGCGTCAGGCGCAGTTGCGGTGCACACAGGCGAAAAGTGCATAGCGGCCGCCGGACACAAGACAGGCGATGCATTCAGCGTCCAGGCGAACCTCATGGAGAAAGACACGGTCTGGGATGCGATGGCGCACGCGTTCACCTCCGCGGATGGTCGACTCGCCGAGCGTATGATGGCCGCCCTCGAAGCGGCTGAAGCCGAAGGCGGCGATGTCCGCGGCAAGCAGTCGGCCGCGATGTTGGTGGTATCTGGCAATCCGACGGGGCGATCTTGGGAAGACCGCGTCATCGACCTCAGAGTCGAAGACTCCTCTGATCCGTTGGGTGAGCTGAAGCGGCTGCTGCGGATCAAGCGCTCATTGCTGATGGACTACGAAGCGGATCGGCTCGAGGCGAAGGGCGAGATCGCGGCGGCGATGCAGAAACGCGAAGATGCAGTCGACATGGCCCCGGAGATCGAAGAGCACGCGTTCTGGGCCGGCGTTCGGATCGCGGAGCTTGGAGATCTCGAACGCGGCTGCACGCTCATCGCGCGAGCGGTGGAGAAAGAGCCGCGCTGGAAGATGACAATTCCCCGGCTCGTGGCCGTGGGTCGCGTTCCGGCGGATCTCGCGCGCGCCATCCAGGCTCGCCTCAGCCTTTAGACTTCACGCGTCTTGGGAAAAAACAAAGCTCCTCGCAAAGGACAGCGCCGTCCGGAAAAAAGCCGCAAGCCGGAACGTGAGAACGGCGATCAAAAAGAGCAGGCGGTGGTCATGGACGCCGTGGTCTCGCAGGCGCTGCCGAATGCGATGTTCGAGGTCGAGCTCGAAAACGGCCACAAGCTGATCGCGTATGCAGCGGGACGAATGCGCCGGTACTTCATCCGCATCACGCCCGGGGATCGGATCCGCGTCGAGCTCTCGCCTTATGACCTGACTCGCGGCCGGATCGTGTACCGCTACAGAGATTGAACCCGGAGCTGCTCAAAGCTCTCGAATCGGCGCGCGTTTTCGACCTCGAGCAACTTCGCTATGCGGGCGCGCCGAGCCATCCGGCACATCAGCCGGGTTTCAACTACTTCTTACACCGCCACCACGCGCGCGGCTCGCCGGAAGCAAGGACCGGCGCTTCCGGGATCGTGGTCATGCCCGAGCATTCCGGCACCCACATCGATGCGCTGGCCCACCAGGCGGAAAACCTGACGCTGCATGGTGGGATTCACGTCGACGAGGGGGTGCAGACCTCGGTTGGGTTCAAGAAGCTGGGCGTGGAAACCATGGCGCCGATCGCGGCTCGCGGCGTCCTCCTCGACGTCGCCGGCGACAAGCGGCTGGATCCGGGTTATGCGATCACGCCGGCGGATCTGGAGCGCGCGGAAAAGAAGGGCGCAACCGAGATCCGGCCTGGCGACGTTGTGATGATTCGGACCGGCTTCGGCGCGCTTTGGTCAAAGCCCGACGAGTACCTGAAAGCCGCGGGGGTGAGCGCTGCCGCGTCGCGCTGGCTCATCGAAAAGAAGGTGAGGGCCGTGGGTGCCGACAACATGGCTTTCGACGTCATGGGACCCGCCGACACTGAACTTGGTGTGACGCTCCCCGGCCACATCCTGCTCCTCGTCAGGGCCGGCATCCCGATCATCGAGAACCTGAATCTCGAAGAGCTGGCGGGCGCGAAGGTATACGAGTCCTTGTTCGTGTGCCTCCCGCTGAAGATGCGGGGCGCAACCGGCTCGCCAGTTCGCCCGATCGCGATCGCGTAGAACGCTGCGCGCTGCGCGCCGAACGCTCGGATCGTCGCGACGAACCGCGCGCCGGCGGATCGAAAACCCCGGATCGTCGCGACGATCCGGGGATGTGCAGGATTCTTAGCGGCGGCCCACCGTCTGGAAGCAGTCGAGGCAGTAAACGGGGCGTGCGCCGGTCGGAACGAACGGAACCTGCGTCGGCTTGCCGCAGTTGGAGCAGACCACGTCGTGCATGACACGAGTGCGGCCATTGCCGTCGGCTTGTCGCCGGGCGGCCCGGCATTCCGGGCAGCGTCGCGGCTCGTTTTGCAAGCCACGCGACTGGTAAAACTCCTGCTCACCAGCCGTAAACAAGAACTCGCGACCGCAGTCGCGACACGTCAGCGTCCGATCTACGAAACTTACGGTCACCGTCAGGCCTCCCCTTGAAGATCGCGCTGAGGCCCGGACGAATGGCTGCCGGACTGCCCTCCAGCGTGCTGGCGGCGATTCTAGCGCGGTTGGCGGCAATTTGGAGGTGTTGCTCCTGGCGCCGGCGGCGAACTGCGTGTTTAGGCGTTAAGCAGTGACCGCGTCAGAGCCTTCCCGGAAGTCCTCAAGCCCAGGCGACATCTATCCTTCGGAACGCGATGATCGTCGACGCCCATCTCGACATCGGCTGGAACGCCGTTTCGGCCGGGCGTCCCTTTCTCGGCTTGCCCGCTCCGGGGTTTGTCATCAGCCGCTCGTCGCTTGTAGGCGCCGGAGTCGGCCTGATCTTTGCAACGCTCTACACCGCACCCGCCTCCGCCGGTCGCTCGATGCGGACCCGCTTCGTCTACGAGAACCCGCATGAGGCCCACATCATGGCCCAAGCCCAGGTCAACTTCTACCGCGCCAGTGGTCTCGATCTGATCCGCTCCCAAGCCGACCTCCGCGCCTACGCCCGCGGATGGCGCAAGGGCCGGCTTGCCGCGGTCTTGCTGATGGAGGGCGCGGATCCGATCGAATCGCCGGCGCAGCTCGGTGCGTGGGTCGAGCGCGGCGTGCGGATCATCGGCCCCGCGTGGGGGCGAACTCGTTACAGCGGCGGAACGGGTGCGCCGGGCGGTTTGACCGAGCTCGGACGCCAGCTGCTCAAAGCGATGCGCCGGAAGCGGCTGATCCTCGATCTGAGCCACTTGGCGGAGCAGGCGGTGCAGGACGCGTTCGAGCTCTGGCGGGGTCCGATCATGGCCTCGCACTCGAATGCGCGCTCGATCGTGCCTGGGGATCGCCAGCTGACAGATGAGACCGTGACCGAGATCGCACGTCGCGGAGGGATGGTCGGGGTCAGCTTTTACCGGGCCCACCTGCGGGCGAAGAACGACCGCTCGCCGGCCACGCTGGACGATGTCGTCGACCACCTCGTCCATCACGCCCTGGCCGCGGGCGGGCCGGAGCACGTTGGCCTCGGTTCAGATCTCGACGGTGGTTTCGACGCCGGCCAGGCACCGCTCGATGACCTGACGAAGTTGAAGGAGCTTCGAGTTCGCTTGCGCCGTCACTTCAGCCGCCGCCAGGTCGACGGCATCATGGGCGAAAACTGGCTGGAATTCCTGTCGCGCAGTCTTCCTCCCCACTAGTACAACTAGTGGGGAGGTGGCCCGAAGGGCCGGTGGGGCCTCAGATCATTTCCGCGACGCGCTTCGCGGTCACGAAGGCGAAGCCCATGCCGTGCCCCGTGAATCCGGCGCACAGGTAGACGTTGGCCATGCCTTCGATCGGCCCAGCGAAAGGCAGTCCGGACTCGGTGAAGCCCATCGTCCCCGCCCAGCGGTGCGTCACGCGACTGGTCACGCCCAGCCCGATCAGCGCTTGGTTGAGGTGGCGCTGAATCTCCTGCGTCGGTTCTGCATCGACCGTCGACTCGGTTTCCGGCGACGTGTCGCGCCAACCACCGAGCAAAACCTCGCCGGACGGCAGCTGACGCCAGTAGCGGTAACCAAAGTTCGAATAGACCGGCACGTCCGCGACCCTTTTGGACTGCGCCTCCGTGGCCACCATCTGACCGCGCGTCGGCCGGATCTTTACGTCCGGCAGCAGCTGCGTCGTGTAACCGTTGGTGGCGAGGATCACGACACCTGCCTCGCAGAGGTCGTTGCCCGCGGCCACGAGGACGCCGTTTCGACTCGGTGTGAGCGCCGTCACACGCACGCCTTCACGAATCGCATTTGGTTTCAGCTGCCGCGCCAGTGCGCCGACCGCGGCCGCGGGATCGATCTCTCCATCGCGCGGATTGATCAGCTGCGCTCCATCCCACCTGGCGTCGAATCCGTCTTCATTCAAGAGCTGCTCCGACTGCACGAGCAGAGCTTTCTCTTCGTCGCTCGCGGGAACTGTTGCGCTGCCCAGTCGCCGATAGCCGACGTCTTGCTCTCCGATGAATTCGATCAATCGCTCGTGGTTCTCGTTCGTCAAATCCCAGATCTCACGAGCCCTGTCG
>DATLKH010000202.1:0-1953 GCA_035538475.1 Candidatus Dormiibacterota bacterium
GTTGCGTTTGGCTCGGTGGCGGCACCGGCGCCGTCGGCGTTGGACCAAGCTCATCAGACGGCGGCTCGGCGACGAGCACGTACTCCATATGCCGGCGGCGACTGCGGAGGACCTCGTCCATGGCGGCGCTTGAGTTGGCGCTCAGGTGGAAGCGATCGGCAACCTGGATGGCGTCCGGCGCGCCCTGCTTACCACCTTCAGCGTACGCACCGGCCCGGTCGCGCACGATGACCTCAACACCGGGATGATGGCGCAGCCAGTTAGCAAACACGTCCGCAGTGCGATCATCCAGCAGATCGATCGGATGGTGCGTCTCAAGATCGATGAGCAGGGTGCCATAGCGGCGCTTGTTACGCCGCAGCGCAACGTCGTCGACTCCCAAGACCCGTGGACCACGCTGAACGTCCGCGTCGTCGAGCGAGTGCAGAATCCGTAGGAGTGTGTCCGGACTGATCGGCACACCGGCCTTGTGCGCGAGGCGAGCGCCGCCTTCGCCACCGGCCTGCAGAGCGAACGTCGTCAGCAGTTCAGTCGTACCGTCGGTGCGGCGAGCGTAACGCGCCAACGCACCGTCGAAGCGTTCGGCGAAGATCTTCCGCGGGCACGTCGGCATATCGCAGAACCAGCGTCGACTGTGCACACGCATGCGCACCACCTTGCCGCGCCACGGAAGATCGAGCGGGTGCCGCTCGTAGCGGCTGTGCTGGCGCCGACTTAGCTCACCACACTGCGGACACGGCACAGCAGCACGTGTGGGTTCGACCACGAGCACCAGGCTGCCATCGCGCTCGACGACGATCAGCACGATGCACCAGCGCTCCGACTCTGCCCCAACTCCCGTGGCCATCGCATCTCTCCTCGACGGCCACGCTAGCGCGATCGGTCTCAGACCGGAAGAGGCCTGACTTCGGCTTCACTAGAGAGATTCAGGGAGACTTCGTTCCACGATCTCGACCTCGGGTGCTCAGCTTCCAAACGCCCACGCCACCATCAGCGCGAATTCCGTTCTCCAGAATGCACCGCCATGCGACCCGACCCGCTTGGTAATGACAACATCCGCACCCGCATGACGCAGGGCGTCCGCCCACCGGTTCGCGTTCTTGAGAAAGAACGGCTCCTGCATGCCAGCGACAAGGTACGCGCGCGGGAGCGAGCTCGGCATCACGGCAGGCGGTCGGTAACCTCCGCCAGGCGACGCGCAGAAGACCACGCCGTAGATATCGGAATGGCGAAGCCCCATGGCGAGCGCGAGCTCTCCACTCGCCGAGACACCGAACACCGCGGTTCGGTCGGCGGGCAGCGCAATGTCGAAGCGCGACTGCGCCCATCGGCGGACGTCTTCGACAAAGAATTTCTCGTGCGCCGCAAACCGTTCATGGTCAAAGGCAAAGGCGGCCGTGCTCTTGCCCGGTGAGTACTCATGGAGCCGCAGCGTCTCATCCTTCGGGCGGTGCGCACCGATGATCATCGTCGGCGGCAGGTCGGCCGCCTCGAGGGCGACTCCCCACGACGCGATCAACTGGCCGTCACCAGCAAAGACAATGGCCTCCGGTGGGGACGGCGGGACATATGCCGTGACCTGCCGTCCCCCGTCGTATGCAAACGCCTCGGTGATGAGTTGGCCCGCTATGGGCGACATGGCCATGGGCTCATTGTTCGTTGCGGCGGAGACGGCCGCGTTCGTGGCTACTGAGCGAGACAATTGAGGAGTGGGCGTGGTGTTCCCGTCGGCCGTAGCGATCTGGCTGCGCTCAACCGCCGGCCGGCGACCACGCGGCAAGCCGCCGATCGATCCGCCCCGGTCACCTCCGCCATTTCGTGGTCGCACTGGCGGATCCTACCGCCACGCCGAGGCTTTGGTCTCGTGCGCACAGCGGGCTGCCGAGCTGTCCCTCGGTTTCACCAAAATTCCGGGAGAGTCGAAAAGGGACCCACTTTCGTCGGTAAGCGGAA
>DATLKH010000203.1:0-6970 GCA_035538475.1 Candidatus Dormiibacterota bacterium
TCGAAGCTGCTTTAAAGCCCGGACGGGAAGGTAAACGGAGGCGGAGTGACGTCGGGCGGTGAGATCACCATCGTGATCACCGCGTGCGACTTGAGCGGAATCGCTCTTGGATCGCCCGTGTAGGGCTGCGGGCCCTTACCGTCCTGCAAGTCGACGTACACCGACATCTTGTCGCCCGGCTGCAGCGTGAACTGTGCCACGTGATTCGAATCGAGCCGGATCGAGCCGTAGCCGTTTTGCTTGCTCCATGCATTCCAGACGTCGAAGAACTGGCCGAGCGTGAAGGTCTGGTTGGCCGGGGACTCGATGTGGATCACGTTTTTGTCCTGAGCGTGGACGTGCAACCAGTAGTAACAAGACACGCTCTGGCCGCTCGAGTCGAAGACGATGCCCGTGTTGTCCCTCAGGTTCGTCTGCACCCCGTGATAGATGATCTGCAGCGCCGCGTGGTAGTGAACCTGGGTGTGCTCGAGGTGGTCGCATGGGATGCCGGAAACGGTCTGCGGCCCCGGCTGCGGGCGACCGATGTAGATGATCCAGACGATCATGCCGATGAAGAGGGCGAGCGCCACCGCGCCCACAGCGACCGCGAGGATCGGAACGTCAGACCCGCTTTTCGGCCGGACTGGTGCGCGCCGTCCAGCCTTCCCTTTGCCGGTGCGCGAATCAGCCTTCGCTCGGGATTTGGTCGTCATGAGCCCTTGGTAGAATACCGGCCTGACCTTTCTGGCCTCGGCCGGTAGAACTCAAGGCTACCGATCGACCGGGGCCTCAAAACCCATAGGAAGGAGGTTCCCCTTTGCGGGATTACGAGATTTTGTACATCGTCCGGCCCGATCTCGAGGAAGAGAAGGTGCAGGACGCGGTGAAGCGGGTCAACACGCTGATCCAGCGCTCAGGTGGCACCGCGGAGCGCACCAGCCTTTGGGGTAAGCGCAGGCTTGCCTATGAGGTCAAGCACCAGAAAGAGGGGTTCTACGTGCTCCAGGATTTCCAGCTCGAGCCCGAGCGCATCGGGGAGCTCGAGTCTGGGCTGAAGATCACAGAGCAGGTGCTGCGCCATTTGGTCGTGCGCAAGCCGGAGAAGGCGACCACGGCGGCTTCCTCCACTCCGCCGCCGGCGGAAGTCGTGCTGGAGCCGATTGCCACAGAAGAGGTGGGGGTTGGATCGCGACGCCGGGCAGATCGGGAGGACAGCGAGGAGGCGTAAATGTCGAACTTGAACAAAGCAATGTTGATCGGCCGGCTGACCAAGGATCCGGAGATGCGATACACGCCCAGCGGCACGGCCGTCACGAACTTCAGCATCGCGACCAACCGCTGGTCGAGCGGCGCTGAGGGGGAGCGCAAAGAGTTCACGGACTACCACAACATCGTCGTCTACAACATCGGCAAACGAAACCTGGCCGAGATCGTCGCGCAGTACACGCGCAAAGGCGCGCTGGTCTACATCGAGGGACGGATCCAGACGCGTTCCTGGGAGGGTCAAGACGGCCAGAAGCGACGCACCACCGAGATCGTCGCCAATGATGTGCAGTTTCTCGACAGCCGTGGCGGCGCGCCGGCCGACGGTGCGCAGCGCAGCCGCGTTCCACAACCCGATGACATTCCAGCTCCGGACGACGCGCCGCGCGACGTCGATCCGGACGAAATCCCGTTCTAGGATCTAGGAGAAGAGCAAGTTGGCAGTTTCGCGTCCACCAGCGCGTGAACAGCAGCAGTCAGGGCAGGGCGGCCCGGGTCAGGGCAGGGGGCCGAAGCGCCCGCACCGCAAGGTCTGCATGTTCTGCGCCGAGAAGATCGACTACATCGACTACAAGGAGATTTCGCGGTTGCGACGCTTCGTCAGCGATCGCGGCAAGATCCTGCCGCGTCGCGTGACCGGAACGTGCGCACGCCACCAGCGACCGCTCACCACGGCCCTCGAGCGAGCGCGCGCGATCGCGTTGCTTCCCTACACAACAGAGCTCCATTAAGGGACAATCTCACCGCCTGCCGATGAACCCCACGAACTCCGAGGCTGCGCCTTGAGTTCGCGGGGACCCCAAATATCTCGGATCGGAGTACGCCCATGACTTTCTCGACACAACTTCGCATTCCCGGGCCGACGCCGCTTCCCGAGCGGATCGTGCGGAGCATGAACCGGCCCATGATCGATCACCGAGGTCCCGAGTTTGCGGCGATCCTCTCTGAGATCACGGCCGGCGCAAAGCGCGTATTCAAGACCAAGAACGACCTCCTCTTGCTCACCTGCTCCGGGACGGGCGGGCTCGAATCGGCGGTCGCGAACCTCGTTTCGCCGGGCGATGAGGTCGTGGCGGCGCTCTGCGGAAATTTCGGCGAGCGCTTCGCCGCCCTGGCTGCGGCGTACGGCGCGAACGTCATGCGTCTCGAGTTCGAATGGGGACAGCCGGTCGATCCAGACGACCTTGCGCGAGTGCTCGAGCGGCATCCGAAAGCCCGCATTGTTTTGCTCACGCACAACGAGACTTCGACTGGGCTGACCAACCCGCTGCGCGAGCTGGCTCGAGTGGCACGCGACGCGGATCGCATCGTGGTGGTCGACGGTGTGAGCTCGATCAGCTCGATCGACATCGAAACCGACGCATGGGGAATCGACGTCGCGGTCAGCGGGTCGCAGAAAGGCTGGATGGCGCCGCCAGGACTCGCGCTGGTCAGCGTCAGCGAGCGCGCGTGGCACCAGCAGTCGCAGGCGCGCTCACCTCGCTTTTACTTCGACTGGAAGGAAGCGAAGGCGTGGGCGGAGAAGGGCATGACTCCATTCACACCTGCAGTCAACGTCGCGTTTGCGCTGCAGGAAGGCATGCGCATGCTCGAGGAAGAAGGGCTCGACAACGTGTACGAGCGTCATCGGCGTCTGGCCCGGGCCACTCAGGCCGGGCTCGAGGCTTTGGGCTTCACCCTCTTCGCCCGTGAGGGTTACCGATCCCACACGGTGACTTCCGCACTTCCCCCAGCGGGTCTCGATGTGGCCCAGTTCCGCAAGCTGCTCGACAACAAGCACGGAGTCGTGGTGGCCGGGGGCCAAGGCAAGATGACCGGCAAGATGGTTCGTGTCGGCCACCTGGGCGCTGTTTCCGACGGCGATGTCGTTCAGGTCGTCTGGGCCTTCGAGCAGGCGCTCGAGGAGCTCGACATCGCACCGGCAGACGGTCGGGGCGTGGCGGCGGTGACGGCTTCAGTGCAGGGCGTGCCCGCCGCCGCGCACTAGTAGGGTCCCTTGCCAAAGATCCTCGTCGCGGACCCTCTCGCCGAGGACGGCCTCGAGCGCTTGCGCCAGGCCGGCGACGTGACGGTGGTCAGCAAGCTGCCGGAGGCGGAGCTCATCCAGCGCATCCCCGACTTCGACGCGCTAGTCGTGCGCAGCGAAACTCGAGTCACAGCACCTGTCATCGAAGCCGGCCGCCGGCTGCGGGTGGTCGGCCGCGCAGGAGTGGGCGTCGACAATATCGACGTCCCGGCGGCGACGAGAGCCGGCATTCTCGTGGTCAACGCACCCCGTGGAAACATCGTGGCCGCCGCCGAGCACACGATCGCCTTGCTTTTCGCCCTCGCTCGCTGGGTGCCGCAAGCCGACGCTTCGGTCAAGAAAGGAGAGTGGACGCGCGCGAAGTTCATCGGCTCCGAGATTCGAGGCAAGACGCTCGGAGTGATCGGTCTCGGCAACGTTGGATCTGAGGTCGCAAAGCGGGCACACGGGCTCGAGATGGAAGTGATCGCGTACGACCCGGTCGTGTCGGTGGAACGAGCCGAGCTGTTCAATGTCGACCTCGTGACGCTGAACCACCTCCTCGAGAGATCCGACTTCGTGACGGTGCATGTGCCTCTAGTTGACTCGAATCGAAATCTGATCGGTGCGCCTGAGCTGGCTTTGATGAAGCCGACCGCGCGGCTCATCAACACCGCGCGTGGTGGAATCGTCGACGAGGCGGCGCTCTGCAAGGCGCTCACGACCGGAGTGATCGCAGCAGCTGCTTCTGATGTATTTGTGAAGGAGCCGCCCGGCGAAGATCCGCTGCTGCAGCTCCCGAACTTCATCGCCACGCCTCACATCGGCGCGTCCACCGTGGAAGCGCAGGTGTCGGTTGCCTTTGACGTTGCAGAGGAAGTGGCTGCCGTGTTGGCGGGCGACCTTCCGCGCTTTGCCGTCAACGCGCCCGCTCTGCCGCCCGAGGAGCTCGCCTATTTGCGTCCGTTCGCATTGCTCGCCGAGCGTTTGGCCGGAATGCACGTCCAGCTGTTCGGCGGCCGCGTCAGCACGATCGAGCTCGACTTCGAGGGTGAGCTGGCGGAGCACGATGTCAACTTGATCGTTGCGGCGGCGATCAAAGGAGTCCTGCAGCCGTTCACGGAGGACCGCATCAACGCAGTGAATGCGCGATTGATCGCGTCCAATCGCGGCGTCAAGTTGGTCGAGCGGCGCACTCGGGCGCTGAGCAGCTACGCCAGCCTGTTGACGATTCGCATGCAGGGCCACGAGATCGCGGGGACGGTGCTGCTCGGCGAGACACGGGCGGTGCGAATCGACTCGTTTCGGGTCGATCTGGCCCCCGAAGGCCGTTTCCTGGTCAGCCGGCACTCCGACCGTCCAGGCATAGTGGGACAAGTGGGCAGCATTCTCGGCCAGCACGACGTGAACATCGCGAGCATGCAGGTTGGGCGGGATGCTCCGCGTGGAAACGCAATGATGATCCTCGCCGTCGACGATCACGTCGGGGACGACGTGCTGACGAGGCTGCGCGAGGTGGAGGGGATGTCGGACTTGCGCTTCGTCGAGCTCGAATCCAGCACCAATAACTGACGTTCGTGCCCTGCCGGGCATTCGCTACTACCTGTCCAAGGCCGGCGACCTGAGCAAGCTGGTCGCGCCGCCCTACGACGTGATTGCGGACGCCGACCTGCCGAAGTACCGTGCCCTCTCGCCTTACAACGTGGTTCACCTCACGCGGCCCGGCAGCGACTATGCGGGCGCGGCGAAAACCTTTCAGGAATGGACGGACGAGCGAATCCTCAATCCGGATCCTCCTTCGATGTACGTCCACGAGGTCACGTTCGAAGGTAGGCGGCGACTCGACCTGATCGCCGCCTTACGCCTTCAGCCGTACAGCGACAAGGTCGTCCTGCCGCATGAGCGCACTCACCGCGGACCGAAAGAGGACCGCCTGGCTCTGGTCAGGGCGACCCATGTCAGCCTCGAGCCGCTCTGGTTTCTGTATGACGGCGCCGGCACGGGAGTGCCCGCGATCCTCGAGCTGGCCGCGGCCCGGGCGCCGGCGGCCGCGTTTGCCGGCCCCGACGAGACTCAGCACCGGCTTTGGCTGATCTCCGACCCCGGGATCCACCAACTGGTGCACCAGGTCTTCGACGCGCTGCCCGTCCTGATCGCCGACGGCCACCATCGCTACGAGACCTCGCTCGCCTACTCCGAAGAGATGGGCGGTGAACCCGACGCCGCGTCTCGGTTCACCCTGGCCCTGCTCACCGATCTGGCCGACCCTGGCCTTGCCGTGTTGCCGACCCACCGGGTCATGAAAGCCGGGGTTGCCGTCACCGGCGGGGACCCGGCAGAAACGTTGGACGAAACGCTCGCCCTCATCCGGGGCCGGGTGGCCGCGGGGACCTACCGCGACCACCAGTTTCAGGTCCTGCAGCTCGAGGGCGATATGGCGGTGGTCGAGCTTCACCGCCAGGTCATCGACAACATCCTGGGCAAGCGGAGCCCAGAGGAGCTTCTTCTCTATACCCGCGACGCCCGCGAGGCGGTCAGGTGGGTCGACGAAGGGGTCGGCGTGGGGGCATTTTTCCTGGACGCGCCCGATCTGCGGCAGGTTTTGAACCTGGCCGAAGAAGGGAAAACTCTTCCTCAGAAGGCGACCTATTTCCACCCGAAACCGCCCTCCGGGATGGTCTTTCACCGGATGGACAGGGATCGCCCTCTATAGTTAGGAACCCAACGGAAAATGCCGACTTACGGTTATCGCTGCAGCAGCTGCGGCCACCAGTTTGAGATCCACCAGAGCTTCTCGGACGCCCCTCTCCAGGAGTGTCCGAAATGCGCCGGGAAGCTGACGAAGGTCTTCTACCCGGCGGGGGTCATCTTCAAGGGCAGCGGCTTCTACACCACCGACTACAAGGCGAAGCCCAGCGAGAGCAACGGCTCGACTTCGTCGGACAAGAAGCCTGACTCGAAGCCGGAATCAAAGTCGGATTCCAAGGATTGAAACAGGTAAATCAGATAAGAGGGTAGTGCACGTGTCCAACATTCAAGAAGTCACCGACAGCCAGTTCGACACCGAGGTCTTGAAGGCCGACAAGCCGGTGCTGGTCGACTTTTGGGCGACCTGGTGCGGTCCCTGCCGCATGATCGCTCCGATCGTCGAGCAGATCCACGGCGAGCTGGGCGACAAGATCAAGGTCATGAAGATGGACATCGACGAGAACCCGTCGGTGCCGATGCAGCTTGGGATCATGTCGATTCCGACGGTCATCATCTTCAAGGACGGAAAGCCCGCGGAGCGGACAGTGGGCTATCGCCCGAACATGAAGGGCGATCTCAAGGCAAAGCTCGAAGCGCTGATCTGAACGATCGCGACTTCGTCCGGGATCAGCGTCGGCGAGGATGGCGTCGCCCGCTGCTGGTGGGCCGGTACTGATCCGCTGTACCGGCGCTATCACGACAGCGAGTGGGGCCATCCCTCGGCCGACGACCGGCGGCTCTTCGAAAAGCTGATCCTCGAGGGATTCATGTCCGGGTTGAGCTGGTGGACGATCCTGCGCAAGCGCGAGAACTTTCGCAAGGCGTTTCGCAATTTCGAACCTTCAGCTGTCGCTCGTTTTGGAGCTCGCGACGTCGCTCGGTTGATGGCCGATCAAGGCATCGTCCGCAACCGAGCGAAGATCGAAGCCACGATCAACAACGCGAAGAAACTTCCCGAGTTGATCGACGAGT
>DATLKH010000204.1:0-2227 GCA_035538475.1 Candidatus Dormiibacterota bacterium
TCTCCGCCGGCGACCTGTACATCGGCGACCGCCGCGTCAACGACGTCGCGCCGAAGGACCGCGACATCGCCATGGTGTTCCAGAGCTACGCGCTGTACCCGCACATGTCGGTCTACGACAACATGGCGTTCGGGCTGAAACTGCGCAAGCGGCCAAAGCAGGAGATCGACCGGAGGGTGAAGGAGGCAGCCGAACTGCTCGGTCTGCAGAACCTGCTGCAGCGCAAGCCGAAGCAGCTTTCGGGCGGCCAGCGACAGCGCGTCGCGCTCGGCCGAGCGATCGTGCGCGAGCCGCAGGTCTTCCTCATGGACGAGCCGCTCTCGAACCTGGACGCCAAGCTGCGCGTCGAGACGCGGGCTGGCTTGATCAAGCTCCACCAGCGACTGCTCACCACGACGGTCTACGTTACGCACGACCAGACCGAAGCCATGACGATGGGTCACCGCATCGCGGTGCTGCGCGACGGGTTGCTGCAGCAGCTCGACACGCCCACCAGGCCGACGGTCTCACCCGGCTCGATGACGAGGTCGAGGTTGCGAAGGATCCAATCATCGGACCTCGGGTACTTGAAGCCGACGCCGCGCAGCTCGAGCCTTCCGCGACAGCGCTCGAGCGGTCGCGCTGCGGCGCGGTCTGAAATCTCGGGTCGCGAGTCCAGGACTTCGTTGAGCCGTTCCGTCGCCGTTCGGCATTCCTCGCTCATCGACAGCACCCAGCCGATGGCGTCCATCGGCCACGTCAGCATGAAGACGTAGTTCATGAATGCGATCAGGCCGCCGATGGTGAGCTTGCCTTGAGTCACGTTGACGCCACCCAGCAGCAGCACCGCGACCAGCGACAGGTTGGGCAGAAAGTTCAATTGCGTCCACAGCTCGGCCCGAGCCTTGATGCCTTTGAGGCTCGTGACACGGATCTCGCTGGCTTCGCTTTCGAATCGCTGCTGCATCAGCGGCATTCGACCGAAGGCTTTGATGATCCGCACCCCGGTGGCCATCTCTTCGATGGTGGTGGTGAGGTCCCCGGTCAGGTCTTGCAGGCGTCGGGCAATCGGCTTGTAGCGCTCATGAAACAGATGGCTGAAGAAAGCGATCGGCAGCATGCACAACACGACCACCAGCGCCAGCTGCCAGTCGAGCTGCAGCATCAGCAGAAACACGACCGCAAAGGTGACGATCGTCTGCAGGAACCAGATCAGGCCGAAGCTGACGAAGCGCCTTACAGTGCCGATGTCAGCGATCGCGCGCGAGAGCAATTGACCGGACTGCCAGCTGTCGTGGAACGAGACCTGGAGGCTCTGGAGGTGCGCATAGAAGTCGTTGCGCAGGTCCGTCTCCATGCGAAACGACGCCATCCCGGAGAAATGTCGACGCATGACGATCAACACGAACTCCAGGAGGCCGATCACAAGCAGCAGGCCGGCCATCGGAAACAGCTGGTTCAACTCGTGATGGCTGATCGGCCCGTCGATGATGTACTGGATGACCTTCGGAATCGACGCGGCCGCGAGCAAACTGCCAACTTGTGACAGGCCGAAGATCGCGACAAGCCATGCGTACGGACGCAGGTACGGCACATAACGCCGTAACCCGAGAAGACCCAAGGATCAAGTCCTTTCGCCTGGAGGGCGCGTTGAAGAAATGGCTGGCGGGGTCGGTTAGTTTACCGCGACTTAAACGGGTTTAAGCCAGGTCGCGCATCGAGACGACTCCGATCACCCTGTCGTGCTCGACCACCGGCAGGTGACGGAAACCGCGGTCGAGCATGATCTGCAGAGCGTCTTCGCTGTCGGCGTCCGGGCGGACCGTGTGTGGATCTGACGTCATCCAATGCGCGACCTCATGGCGGGCTGCGTCATGAGATTGCGAAAGCGCTCGCACCGTATCGCGCTCCGTGAAGATGCCCACCAGCCTCTCGCCTTCCATGACCAGCACCGAACCGATTCGGTGCTGAGCCATGAGGGCGACGGCCTCACCCACAGTGTCCGACGGGCTGACGGTATGGAGGGACGTCGACATGAGCTCCCTCAGTGTCGCCACGCCAACATCCTATGCGGGTGAAGGAAAAACGGCGAGGAGAGCTGTGGCGAGGACCACGCCGACCATGATCAGGGCGTCGGCGGCCGCCAACGACCGGCCGCGCCGCCACAGCAAGCCGAGGGGGAGCATGATCAGCACCCCGGTCACCTTCACGATCAGCGTGACGCCATAGGGCGTCGTCCAAAGCTGCT
>DATLKH010000205.1:0-3856 GCA_035538475.1 Candidatus Dormiibacterota bacterium
AGCGAGATCGAAAGCAGCTCGAGGCCCAAGAAGACCGTGACCAGCGACGTCGCCGAGCCGAGAACCATCATGCCGATGACCGCGGCCATGATCAAGAGGTGGAACTCGCTCTCGAGCAGGCGGCGCTTCTGCAAGTAGGAGTGCGCGAGCGCGACGGTCAGGATGCCGAGGCTGGCGAAAAGAATCTCGAAGAAAAGAGCGAAGCTGTCCCCGGTGGCGAAGCGGTGATATGCGTAATCGCCGGTCGCGTAGAGCCATCGATACGCGGCGGTTCCCAGCGAGTACGCGAATCCCACAACCGCGACGATCGCCATGGCGCCGCTGCGCCGCTTCTTGGGCAGCGCGAGGTCGATCACGATCGCCAGCAGGAAAAATCCCGTCAGAGTGGCGATCGGCGCGATCTGGCCGAGGTCGGCCAGGGCCTGTGACCACGTGTAGGTGAGGTCGGTGCCGGCGGGCATCAGCGATAGAGGCCCGCCTGGCCGACCGAAGTCATCAAGTTGGTGAGCACGGCCGGATAAAGCCCGAGCACGAACATCAAGAGGATCAGCGGTGCGAGCACGGCGGCCTGGGCCGCATAAATGTCCGCGCGGGGTGGAGCGCCGGCCGGCGTGCCCTGCATGACACCCTGGAACAGACGCAGCATGTAGACGGGCGTGAGGACCAGCCCGATCGCCGCGAACACCGCGAGCAGCGGCGCGCGCTGCCACGCGCCGAGCAACGTCATGAACTCGCCGACAAAGCTGTTCAAGCCGGGCAGGCCGAGCGCCGCAAGCGTCACCACTGCGAACAGGCCGGCCATGACCGGCATGCGCAGCGCCAGCCCCGCCATCGCCGTGCGATCGCGCGTGCCTGCACGGTCACCGATCCAGCCCACGATCAAAAAGAGCGCCGCGATGATGATTCCGTGGTTGACCATCTGCACCACCGCGCCCTGTTGGCCCTGCGCGTTGAAAGCGAAGATGCCGAGCACGATGAATCCCATGTGGCTGATGCTCGAGTACGAGACGAGCAGCTTCATGTCGTTCTGAACGAGCGCCATCAGCGCGCCCCAGATGATGGCCGCCACCGCGAGAACCGGGATGACCCACCGCCAGTCCCACCATTCGACGGGTTGCGGGAACAGCGGCACCGCGATGCGCAGGAAGCCGTAGGCGCCGGCCTTGCCCATGACGCCGGCGAACGTGATCAGCATCGGCGTCGGTGCGGCGTTGTACGCGTCGGGCAGCCAGCTGTGGAACGGGAAGAGGGGCGTCTTGATCGCAAACGCCAGCGCGAAAACGAAGAACAGGCCGAACTGCCAGGCCGGTGAAGGCGGCGACGAAGCCAGCGTCGCCAGATCGAACGAGTGGCGGCCCGTCGCGACGTACTCGCCGATGACGCCGACCAGCATCAGCAGCGAGCCGGCAAGCGTGTAAAGGACGAACTTGAACGCGGCCCAGCCCGGCCTCTGTCCTTCGCCATGCATCCACAGCAAGAAGTAGGCCGGGATGAGCATCGCCTCCCAGAACACATAGAAAAGGACGAGGTCGGTGGCCAGGAACACGCCCGCCAGCCCCGCCGACATCGCAAGCATCAGGGCCAGGAAGCTGCTGGTCCGTGGCGTGACCGGAGTCGCAATGATGGCGATCACGGTGAGGAACGCGTTGAGGACGACGAGCCACAGGCTGATGCCGTCCACGCCGAGTCGGTAGAAGATCGTCAGCTGCGGAATCCACACCGCGCTCTCGGTGAACTGGAATCCACCGCGCCCTGGAGTGAAGAAGTACGCGAGCTCGAGCGTGATCACCAGATCGGTGAGCGCAAAGATGAGCGCGAAGACCTTGGCGAATCGGGAGGGCAGGAATCCAACGATCGCGGCGGCCATAAGCGGTAGGAGCCAGATCGGGGTCAGCGTCATGACGCCGCCCTCAGGAGCAGGATCAGCGCCACCACGACGGCTCCGCCTACGAAGACGAGCACGTAATTGCGGAAGTAGCCGCTCTGCGTGAGGCTCAGCTCGGAGGCTGACCACCGGGCCACCAGCCCGGTATCCACGACTGCGCCATCGATGAGCGGCTGTTCGACATCGCGCTGCATCAACCCGGCGACCCAATCCATCGGGCGGACGAAGGCCGCGTCGTAGGCTTCGTCGAAGTAGTACTTACGCTCCAAGAGGCGCTGCGCCCAGGGGGCGTAGGCAGTCCACGGTTTCACGTACAGCGCGCCCACGAACAGCGCCGCCGCAAGCAGCATCGTGATCAGCCCCACGATCACCACACCGGCGTTCTCCTCCCAACGCACCGGCCCGACCGACTGCGACAGGAAGTCGCTCACGGCCGACGGACCGAAGCCGAGTGCCGTGGTCTGGATGAATCCGCCGATCACCGCCAGCACGGCGAGGATGGCGACGGGGACCATCATCACGAGCGGCGCTTCATGCGGGTGCTCTACCGGGCGCTGCGGCGAGGGCTTGCCCCAGAACGCAAGCCACCACATACGGCCGGTGTAGAACCCCGTGATCAGCGCGGTGGCGGCACCGACGATCCAGAGCACGTGGACGGTCGCGTCGTCCGGTTTGGCGAATGCGAGACCGAGGATCTGCTCTTTCGAGAAGAAGCCGACGAACGGAATCACCCCGACCAGCGACAGCGAACCAACGAGAAACGAGATCGAAGTCGGGCGCATCTGACCCCACAGCCCGCCGTACTTGCGCATGTCCTGCTCGTCGTGCATCGCATGGATCACGTTGCCCGCGGCCATGAAGAGCAGTGCCTTGAAAAAGGCGTGCGACAGCAGGTGGAAAAAGCCGGCGCTGTACGCGCCGATCCCGACCGCAAAGAACATGTAGCCGATCTGGCTCATCGTCGAGTAAGCCAGCACGCGCTTGATGTCGATCTGGACGATCGCGATGGTCGCGGCGAAAAGGGCGGTGACCACACCGATGATCGCGACCGCGCCATGTGCGTACGTCGCGGCGTCGTAGATCGGATGCATGCGCCCGACGAGGTACACGCCGGCCGTGACCATGGTCGCCGCGTGGATCAAGGCGCTGACCGGAGTCGGGCCTTCCATGGCGTCGGGCAGCCACGTGTGCAGAGGCAGCTGCGCCGACTTTGCGATCGCACCGACGAGTAGGAGAAATGCGGCGAGCTCGAGCATCGTCCCGCCGGTCTTCGGAATGGCTTTGAAGACGCCCGAGTAGGTGACCGCGTGAAAGTTCACGAACAGGACGAAGGTGCCGAGGATCATTCCCACGTCGCCGATCACGTTCATCACGAAGGCCTTGCGCGCGGCGACAACCGCGGAATGCCTCTGGTACCAGAAACCGATCAACAGGTACGAGCTCAAGCCGACCATCGCCCAACCGACGATCAGGAAAATGAAGTTGCCGGCCATGACGAGCAGCAACATCGAGAAAACGAAGATGTCCATGTAGCAGAAGAAGCGCGCGTAGCTCGGATCGTCCTCGTGCTCCATGTAGCCGACGGCGTAGGTGACGATCAGCCCGCCGACGCCGGTGATGACCAGGCCCATGAAGATCGAGAGGTGGTCGACCAGCAGGTTGAACGGCACGTCGAAATTGCCGCTCTTGATCCAGGTCCAGTACGTGAAGTCTCCACTCGCCTTGCCGGACCACAGCGCCAGCACGCAAACGAACGAAGCCCACACGACTCCGGGTCCGACGATCGCGGTGACGATGCGCGGCATCCGCCATCCGCGGCCGGCGAGCAGGATCGCGCCCACGGCCGGGAAGACAAGGATCAGCAGCGCCAAGGTCTGATTCATCCCTTGAGCTCGCTCAAGTCGTCGATGTCCTCGACGTCACGGACCCGAAAGATGTCGACGAGAATCGCGAGTCCGACCACGGCTTCAG
>DATLKH010000206.1:0-2541 GCA_035538475.1 Candidatus Dormiibacterota bacterium
GGCTTGATGCGCACGCTGATGATCGCGCCGTTCCTGATCATGCCGACCGCGGGCGCCCTCATCTGGAAGGACACGCTGCTCAACCCGTTGTTCGGGCTACTGCCGTACCTGCTGACGCCCTTCGGCTTGGGGCGCGTCGACTTCGTCAACCAGTTTCCGATGGTGGCGGTGGTCACCGTCGAGGTGTGGCGCTGGACGCCGTTCATGATGCTGATCATCCTCGCGGGATTGCAGTCTCAAAACCCTGAGATCCTCGAGGCGGCGAGGGTCGACGGCGCGACCGCCCTTCAGTCCTTCCGCCGGATCACGCTTCCGCTCGTGCGGCCGTTCATCGAGCTCGGCGCACTCCTTGGTTCGCTGTTCGTCGTCCAGACCTTCGACTCGATCTTCATGCTGACCTATGGCGGTCCAGGCGAGGACACGACCAACATCCCCTTCCTGCTTTACCTGGTCGCGTTCCAGGGGTTCAACATCGGCCAGGCGTCGGCGATCGGCGTGGTGGCCGTGATCATCACGACCATCGTCGCGACGTTCGCCCTCCGCACGTTGTTCTCGATCTTTCAGATCGAAACGAGGCGCTGATGGGAGCCGCCGCGCTGCGCAACAAGCTGCTGAAGTCCGCGTTCGGCTGGCTGGTCATCTTCATCTTTTTCTTTCCAGTCCTCTGGATGTGGCTCGAAGGCCTGAAGACAGAGCCGCAGGCTGCGAGCACACCGCCGACGATCTTCTTCACGCCAACGCTCGAGGAGTTCCAGACCGTGCTGTCGGGCGACTTTCCGCCCTACTTCATCAACTCTGCGACGGCCAGCCTCCTTTCCACGGTGCTCGTCCTCGTCCTCGGCCTGCCGGCCGCGTATGCCCTGTCCATCCGGCCCGTCAAGCGGGCGCGCGACGCCCTCTTCTTCTTCATCTCGACCCGCTTCCTGCCGTTCGCTGCAAGTTTGGTCCCGCTGTACCTGCTGGCACGCGACCTGGGAGTGCTCGACAACGTGTTCGCGCTGGCCGCGATCTACACGACGATCAACCTGCCGCTCGGCGTCTGGCTCCTGCGCTCGTTCCTGCTCGAGATCCCACATGACCTCTTCGAGGCGGCGCGCGTCGACGGTGCTGGTTTCCTGAACGAGATCATCCGCGTCGTCGTGCCGCTGATCGCCCCCGGGCTCGCGGCCACGTCGCTGATCTGCCTGATCTTCAGCTGGAACGAGTTCTTCTACGCCGTCAACTTGACTTCCTCGGCCGCCGCCACAGCACCGCTCTTCCTGGTCAGCTTCATCAGCGGCCGCGGGCTGTTCTACGCCAAGCTGGCCGCCGCTGCCACGCTCGCCAGCCTGCCCGTGCTCCTCGCCGGATGGATCGCCCAGAAACAGCTCATTCGCGGGCTGACAATGGGCGCGGTGAAGTGAAAGCCGTCGTCATAGCCGAACCCAACGACGTCAGGATCGAGCGTATCGACGATCCCACCCCCAGACCGGGCGAGGTCGTCGTCAAGGTCGACGCGTGCGGCATCTGCGGCACCGACATTCACGTCTTGCGGGGTGAGTTCGCGCCCACGCGCTACCCGATCGTGCCCGGTCATGAGTTCTGCGGCGAGGTCGTGGGACTTGGGCCGGGGGTGAAGAACCTCAAGGCGGGCGACTTTGTGGCGGTCGACCCGTCGCTTTTCGACGGGACGTGCCGGCAGTGCCGCGCAGGGCACTTCAATCTTTGCGAGAACTGGAACGCGATCGGGGTCGTGGCCGCCAACGGCGCTTGCGCCCAGTTCGTGTCGGTGCCTGCCGCGAATGCGTTTCGGATCCCTGAAGAAGTCCCGCGCGACTGGGGTGCGCTGGTCGAGCCTTTGTCGTGCGCGGTCCATGGCCTCGACATGATCGAGGGCCGGGTCGCCGAGGAGTACCTGATTTACGGCGCGGGCACGATGGGCCTGATGCTGGGACAGCTGATTCGCCACGCCGGCGCAGGCCGAATCGACATGGTCGAACGCAACCCGGCCCGACACGAGCTGGCGAAGCGATTGGCCGCCGACGCGGTGGTCACGTCCGCGGCGGAGCTGGATCACGCGCGCGGCTGGGACGTCGTCATCGACGCGACCGGCGTCGTCGCTGCGATCGAAGACGGCCTGCGCCACATCGCGCGCGGAGGGACGTTTCTGATGTTCGGCGTCGCCAACGCCGACGCGACCGCGACGTTCTCCCCCTTCCGCGTCTACAACGACGAGATCAAGATCGTGGGCTCGATGGCCGTCCTCCACAGCTTCGAGCGCGCGCTGGCACTGCTGGTCCGTGGCGTGATCGACTGCAAGGCGATGATCACGGCTCAGTTCGGTCTGGACGATTACTCAAAAGCGATCGATGCATTTCTCGGCGGCCACGGCCTCAAAACGCAGGTCAAGCCCACTCTGTAGGACCGAGTCGTCGTCCGCGTTCACAGCGCATTGCCTGATCGACTTGGCTATCTCATTGTCTCAGTCGCCTCGCGAATCTGGGCCCAACCAGCCGTCTGCTCGAGCACGCTCAAATGGTCGTCCGCCATTCGATCGCGACG
>DATLKH010000207.1:0-3079 GCA_035538475.1 Candidatus Dormiibacterota bacterium
ACGAGCGCCGTCCGCTGCTGGGGTGGGAGCGCCTCGACCAGCCCCCAGATCCGGCGCACCTCGTCGCGGTGCGCGGCCAGGTCTTCGAGTGCGGGCCCCGCGACGGAGAGGTCGTGGAAGTCGTCCAGAGTCTGAGCAGGACGCAGCGTGCGGTAGCGGTCGGCGATGGCATTCACGGCGATCTGGTACAGCCACGCAGCAAAGGGTCGCCCCGTGTCCTGGTATCGGGGCATGGCCTTCAGAGCCTTCATGAAGACTTCCGAAGTGACGTCCTCTGCCGCTGTTTGCTCCCTCACTCTTGAATACACGAACCGGTAGATCTGCTGAAAGTGCCGGTCGTAGAGCGCCCCAAACTGACGCGGGTCCCGCTTCGCCTGCTCGACGAGCTGTCGCTCCTCGTCGCGTGAGGGATCGCTCACCGGCTTTTCAGCCTGCATGGGCTCAAACGAGGGTTCTGCGAACAGAGTTACGCACTCGGATCAAGGGCAGGGTTCGATTATCAAGGCACATGCTTAATAACGGGAGCCCTGTCTCGATGCCCACGACATCTTGTGCTCGGGTTGGTTTCGATAACAAAATCTTGATCCGCCCGGTGGCCGATATAATTTCGACCGTCCCTTGATCGAGCGGTACACGCCGCCCGCCATACGAGCGGTCTGGTCAGACCAGCACAAGTACGAGCTTTGGCTGCGGATCGAGGTCCTGGTCTGCGAGGCCTGGGCGTCCATCGGACGCATCCCCGAATCAGCTCTACCCAAGATTCGCAAGGGCACCTTTGACGCAACGAAGATCGCCGAAGTCGAGTCACGCGTCGGGCACGACGTGATCGCCTTCCTCACCGTGCTCAACGAGTCGATCGGCCAGCCCGAGGCCCGCTACGTCCATCTCGGCATGACCAGCCAGGACCTGAACGACACGGCGATGGCCATGCAGATGGTGGAGTCCGCGCGGATCATCCAGCGCGATTTGGGTTCGGTGCGCGAGGCGGCGGCCGACCTTGCGATCAAGCATCGGCGGACCTTGATGGCGGGAAGAACCCACGGCATCGTGGCCGAACCCATCACCTTCGGCTTCAAGGTCGCGGGCTGGGTCGCCGAGCTCGACCGATCGATCGCCCGCGTGGCCGTCGGAGCCGAGCACGCCGGCATCGGCCACATGAGTGGCGCAGTCGGCACGCACGCGACTCTCGATCCGCGCGTCGAAGAGCGGGTGATGAGCGAGCTGGGCCTGGCTTTCGACTCCGTTTCGACACAGGTGGTGGCGCGCGACCGCCAGTCGGACTTCATGTCCGCGCTCGCGATCGCCGCCGGCACGCTGGAGCGGATCGCCATGGAGATCCGGCTCCTCCAGCAAAGCGAGATCGGCGAGGTGTCAGAGCCTTTCGGCAAGGAGCAGAAGGGGAGCTCGGCGATGCCGCACAAGCGCAACCCCGTACTCACCGAGCGCGTGTGCGGGCTCGCTCGCGTCGTGCGCTGACATCTCGTCACAGCCCTCGAAAACACGGCGCTGTGGCACGAGCGCGACATCAGCCACTCTTCGGCCGAGCGCGTGATATTTCCCGACGCCTGCGCCGCCGTGGATTACATGACCCGCGAGATGGACAAGGTGCTGCGCGGGCTCGAGGTGTATCCGGAGAGGATGCTCGCGAACCTGCAGTTCGCCGGCGGCGTCGTATTCTCCCAGCGCGTCCTGCTCGCGCTCGTCGACAGCGGCATGTCGCGCGAAGATGCCTATCTGGTTGTGCAGAAAGCCGCGATGCGTGCGATGGAGCCGGGCGCGCCGGGATTCCGCACGCTCCTCGAAAAAGACGCGGATGTCATGCGCCGTATCGGGCCGAAGCTCGATTCCGTTTTTGATCCATGGGCCGGCCTGGAGCACACCGAGCTGGCTTATGAGAGATTGGGCCTAGGAGTGAAAGCGCAATGATCGCGGGACCGCCGGTGAACGAGACCGCGCTCCCGCTCAAACTCTTCGCCAAGGGCAAGGTCCGCGACACCTACGAGCTGGACGGCGACAAGCTGCTGATGGTCGCGACCGACCGCATCTCGGCGTTCGACCACGTCCTGCCCAACGGCATTCCCGACCGCGGCAAGGTGCTCACCCAGCTTTCGATCTTCTGGTTCTCCCAGACCGACACGTTCCAGCCCAACCACCTGGTCTCGGGCATGATCCCCGACCTCCCCGCGTCGCTCAAGGACTTCCGCGAGAAGCTTGCCGGCCGCTTCATGATCGTGCGCAAAGCCAAGCGCATCGACTACGAGTGCGTCGTCCGTGGCTACCTTGCCGGTAGCGCCTGGAATGAGTACAAGGAGTCGAAGACGCTAGCCGGCGAGTCGATGCCGCCGGGACTCGTCCAGAGCCAGCAGCTCGCCACGCCGATCTTCTCGCCGGCGACGAAGGCGGAGACCGGGCACGACGAGAACATCACGTTCGATCACATGCGCAAAGACCTCGGCGACGACCTCGCGACCAAGCTGAAGGACGCGAGCCTGGCCCTGTACAAGCACGCGGCCGAGTTCTCGAGTCGCCGCGGCTTGATCCTGGCAGACACTAAGTTCGAGTTCGGCCTGGTCGACGACGACGTCATCCTCATCGACGAAGCGCTCACCCCCGACAGCTCCCGCTACTGGGACGCCGCGACGTACGCGCCCGGCACATCGCCTGATTCCTACGACAAGCAATTCGTGCGCGACTGGCTGACGCGATCGGGATGGGACAAGGAATCCGAGCCGCCTGCGCTGCCCGAAGACGTGGTCGCGCAGACTCGGCTTCGCTACCTCACCGCCTATCAGCGCATCGTGGGCAAGCCCCTGTTTCCGCCCAAGCCGAGGAACGAGTAGTTGCGCGCGATCGTCGTCGTCACGCCGAAGCCGGTCGTCAACGATCCGCAAGGCCTCACCGTCAGGCAGGGTCTGGCCTCGCTTGGATTCACCGAGGTCTCGGATGTTCGCATCGGCAAATACATCGAGGTCCAGCTCGAAGGCACGAGCGAGCACGAGGCGCGGCAGCGTGTGGAGGAGATGTGCCGGCAATTGCTGGCCAACCACGTGATCGAAGACTTCCGCTTCGACATCATCCG
>DATLKH010000208.1:0-9641 GCA_035538475.1 Candidatus Dormiibacterota bacterium
AGAGACTCTCGGCATCCACTTCAAAATCGAGGAAGGCAGCTACCGCCACACCGAAGAGCTCGAAGGCGCGAAGACGTTCGCCGTGTGGCCGTTGAATCAGGCGGCGCAGTCGTGTTTCGGTCTCGACGAGTGGCCGGCCGATGTGACCCGGCCTCAGGCGTGGCTCGAGTTCGACGTCGAAGACATCCAGGATGCGACGCGAGAGCTCGAAGAGCGTGGCTACAAGCTCCTGGTGCACACCCGCACCGAACCTTGGGGCCAGACCGTGACGCGGCTGATCAGCCCCGAAGGATTGCTGGTGGGTCTGACCGTGACGCCCTGGATGCGAAATCCCGGTTAAGCGGCAAGATTGATCCCTATCGCCTGAAGGCGGCGGTTCAGCGAGTCTATGGCGAACTGCAGGATCTCGCTCTCGGTGTGTCCAAAGTCAGTTACATATCGCGGATCCGGCGGATCCAGGGTGCCGCTGATCAGCGGCAGACTTTCGACCAGCGTTTTCTGAATCAGTGGGGCGAATCTTGCTGGATCCTGCCGCACCGCGTCCTGCAAAACCTTGATTCCGAAACTGACGTGCCTCGATTCGTCTCGTGCCACAGCGGTGAATCCGCGATAGAACCCGCGGTCGGTCAGGCCCTGCTCGCGCATCGACTCGAGCTCGAAACGCTGCCCGGTAAGCGCGATCGTCGACTCGACGACCATGTGATAGAGCGTCACGCCTTCGACGAAAGCGTCGAAGTCTTTCGGATTGCTCGCCAACCTTTGTGCTGTCGCGGGCAGCCGTTCGTAGAAAAGGATGTTGTAGCCCTCGTTGGCGCGAGGGCGAATCTCCTCGAGGAGTTGGGCCATATCGCGCGCGTCAGTCCCGACCACTTCGCGCCACCAGCGCTCGAAGAACACAGTGTGTCGAGCCTCGTCCACCATCTGGGTGGAGAGAAAGATCTCGATCTCGGGCGACGGCGCCGCCCAGACGAATGGGGCGAGGGTCGACGTGACCCGCTCCTCGCCGTTGAAGAACAGACGGTGCGACCACAGCGTCGACTTCTGCTCGATCTCCGTTGATTGCAGCCAGTCCTGGCGGTCGAGTGTGAAATCGAGATCGGCCACCGACCACTGCTGCTTTTCCCAGCGGCGGTAGAGGTCCATGTAGCTCGGCATGTGCTCGACGCCCCGATCGATGAAAGCGAGCACGTCGTCGATCCTGATGTCGCCGAGTTCTTTGAGGCTGGCGCGGCCGATCCGATCGAGGTCAGTCGCCATGGTCGCCGTCCATTAGAGCAGAAGGCTTCTACGAGATGGTTGGCGCCGACACCAGCACTTCATCGGTCGGCCAGTGGGCCGGCGAGCCCCAGTCGTTGCCACGACGGAAGAGATTCATGGTCTGCGGGTCGCTCTGGAACTTCTGCTCGCCCGCGTCGTACGCCGCAAGGTCGGCATAGTCAGCTTCGAGAATCAAGTAGTTGAAGTCGCCGTCGATCGGCGCCCAGGGTTTCCAATCGGGAAGGCCAAGCTTTTGCCGGGCTTGGTTCATCTCAGCAACCCATGTGATCGCGTCCTTGTACTTGCCCAGCGCTGCGTGCAGATGAATGCGGTGGCGGACCATGGCAAAACCCCTCCGAGGCCTGCTTGTACTGGCCGCCGCCCGGCCAGTAGCGGCGGGCGAGCCGATCATAGTCCCGGATGGCGTTTTCGACGGGTGCGCCGATGGGTAAGATCTAGTCGCAACCAGCTCAGCTTCGTGGGGGCGTCCGGCTTCGACGGGGCAGTTGAGCTTCGGGATTGCGAGCCGAGAGCCGCGAGCGTTACAGCGCAGCGTTTCACAAACGCCAACAGAACTCCCGCTTACGCCCTCGCTGCCTAAACAGCAGTAGAGACTTAAGCCCCGGACCATTGAGCCCGGGCGCCACCTTCGGTCAGTCCGGCGGACCGAGGACCGGCGTCAAATAGACCGGATCGCTACCGCAGGGGAGCCTCGGCCCTGAGGTAGGACGCTCACCGCGGCTGGCTGAAGCGGATCCCGTCGGGAGGAGCCGCCAGGCGAGATCAAATTCCCGGACACGCTCGTAGAAATTCCGGAGGAAGCTGCTTCGGACGCGGGTTCAACTCCCGCCGCCTCCACCAAGCCCCAGCCGGACCTTGCGATGACCGGGAGAAGGCGGCTACAGGCACGGACCGGCGACGTTGCCCCCGACGTCGGAAACCTTGAACAACTGGTCTTCAGCGTCCAGGAAATAGAGGCCGTCGGTCGCGGCCAGCCACGTTCCTTGACTGTCATTGAGTCCTAAGTCGCCACGTATCTCTGGCCCAATGACGTGAGAACTATCTGGCGTGAAGAACACATATAGGGATGCCGGGCCAAAGGGAGGGCCCTGCGCAGCGCCCGTCCAGTTTTGGGCGGTGACGATTGGGTGCCCTGAGTGATCCAAGCCAATGAGGTTCAACCATCCCTGGCTTGAGAAGTCGAGCCAAGTCTCGACTGTACCCGCCGCGAGGTCCTCTCGGTATATGTGCCCGGGCATGACGTACCCGTCGTCCGCCCAAGCCACCGTGCCCGCCAACAACTCAAAGCCGCGCGTGCCGTCCAGTCGGCGACTTGCGCCCGTGGCCGGCTCGACCAAAGTCAGCGGGCCTCCCAATCCCTCGCCCGGAGTGCTAGTGAGAATGATTCCTTTGGAGTCCCAACCGAGGATGGCATCGGTGCTGCCGGAGAAGATCACAGAGTCATTTCCGGCTGGGAGGGACACGTAGTGCAAGTGGAAGAACCTGCCCTGCGCCGTGTCGTCTTCCTCGAGGTATGCGTATGCGTAGCCATCAGGGCTCACCTGCTCGCGCCGGACGGGTAGCCACCGATTCAGGGCAGTGTCGAACGCTGAGTTGCCACTCCAAAACACCGATGTCCCCCGCAGTTTTGGCGAGGTATCCGTGACTTCGTCGGAGCCTTCTTTGTGCATCGCGCCGTTGGGGTCGACTGTCCAGTCGCCACCAGGAAAGGTGATGAACCCGTTACCGGATGTGGTCGCGTATGGAAGTCGGCAGTTGAGGTAGCTGGGAATCGGAATCCCCGCTGTGGTCGGCGTAGGACTTACCCCGGTTCGGGCAGCGCTAGCGGTGGCCGGGGGAAGAGGGCTGGCTGCGCCACCGACCGGCGAGTAATGGCTGCATGCCACCAGCAAGAGGGCAATACCGAACCAACAGGCGGCCGGGCGCATGGTCAAGGGCTCGAACGATGACATTTATGCGGCAGTTACACAACGGCAGTACACCCCTCATCCGGATTAGCCCAGCCGGGTGCAGGTTTGAGAGCCGAATCGCGATAAACCGGGTGGGTGAGGCGATGAAGCTCTACCACCCGACACGCCACGCGGAAGCGATTCTTCGCGACGGATTCGGTGAGACGAGCGGAACGTACCTGACCGAGAGCGATCGCAGCGGCGTGTGGATCTTTGATCGCCCGGTCGACAAGCGCATGGGCGGCGGCGCGGACGCCGTGATGCTCGAGCTCGAGATCCCGGAAGCGGTGGCGCTTCCCTACGAAACCCTTGGTGCCTTCAATTACCGGCAGTTCTTGATGCCGGCGGCAATTCTCAACCTCTTCGGACCACCTCGGGTGCTCGAGGGGGAATGACCCGCGACCTTTCGGGGTAGAACACTTGCATGAGCAACAGTTTCAAGAACTTCAACAAAGCACTGATCCAGGACCTGCGCGCCAACGGTGGACGAGCCTCCAGCGGCCCGTTCAAGGGCGCCGATGTCCTGATCCTGACGACTAAAGGCGCCAAGTCGGGAGAGGTGCGTGAGAACCCGCTCGCCTTTTCCCGCGACAACGGCCACCTGGTCGTGATCGCCTCAAAGGGTGGAGCGCCCAGCCACCCAGCCTGGTTCCACAATCTCGTCGCCAACCCGGCCGTCACAGTCGAGGTTCTGGGTGAAAAGTTCGACGCCAGCGCACATGTAGTCGAAGACAACGACGAGTACGAGCGGCTTTACTCGGCGCACGCGCGTCGCATGCCAGGTTTCAACGAGTACCGCCGAATGACGAGTCGCAGGATTCCCGTCGTAGTCCTCGACCGCCTGAACTGATAAGGGGCTGAACCGGGCGACCAACGGTGTAACGTTCGCCCGGTGCCCGATCTAGGCCACCTGTGGCAGCGGTTTCTTCAGCTCTTGGCACTCGTGCTCGGCCTGGCGGTCGGAGTGGGCGCAACCGTCTTCGGATACAGCAACACCGCGACCGTGAGCGTCGGATTCGCCACCTGGCATGCCTCCGGCGTTCCTCTCTGGACCGTCGCCCTGGTGCCGCTGGGCGCGCTTTTCGTGCTGGGCATGCTCTACCACTGGTGGGCCAGCCTCACCCACTTCACCGAGAACATCGGCCACCGGCGCCGCGTGCACGAGCTCGAGGAGGAGGTAGGCCGGCTCAAATCGCACCTCGATCAGGTCCTGGAGATGCCCGACCACGCGGCAACACCGGCGAAGGCGACCAAGCCGGTGGAGCTCGTGGAACCGCCAAGACTCGAGCCTGTGGCGTCCGACGGGGCAGGCCAAAAGGCCGAGCCGGTCGCGGTGTCCGCCGACGGCGAAACGGAGGGCCCAGCGCCCGAACCGACGGACGACGCAAACTCAAAGGCGTAAGAAATGGACGCCGACCGACGTGACGTCTCCGATCGCCGCCGCGCGGGCCGCCTGGTCGTCCCCTCGGAGGCCGCGCCCGCCGACCGCATGCTCCTCGAACGGAGCGCGATCGAGGAGCTCAGCCACCACGCGGATCCCTGGCGGGTTCTCCGCATCCTGTCCGAGTTCGTCGAGGGTTTTGACGCTTTAAACGAGGTCGGACCGGCGGTCACCGTGTTCGGTTCTGCGCGGGCCCAGCAAACCGATCCCTACTACAAGGCCGGTATGGAGCTCGGCGCCGCGCTCGCGCATCGCGGCTTCGCAGTCATCACCGGCGGTGGCCCAGGCCTCATGGAAGCGGTCAACCGCGGCTGCCACGAAGCGGGCGGGCTCTCGGTGGGCTGCAACATCGAGCTTCCGCACGAGCAAGCCCTGAACAAATACGTCGACCTCGGCGTCGAGTTCCGCTACTTCTTCGTGCGCAAGAACATGTTCGTGAAGTACGCGCGTGGCTTCGTCATCTTTCCAGGTGGTTTCGGCACCCTGGACGAGCTGTTCGAATCGCTTACGCTCGCGCAGACCGGAAAGATCGAGCACTTCCCAATCGTTCTCTACGGCACGCCTTATTGGAAAGGGCTGCTCGAATGGATGAAGGACCAGGTACTTGCCTCGGGCGCCATCGCACCAGAGGACCTGAAACTGATGCAGCTGACCGACGATCCGGAGGAGGCGGCCGAGCTGGCGACGCGTCCTCTGCCGATCAAAGTCGAGGAGCCGCGCGAGCAGACCGGCGAACCGAAGGCGGACGCCCGATAAGCCCGCTCGACTTCTACTTCCTGACCGACGGCGGCCAGACCGCGGATGCGGTTGCGCAGCGGGTGACGACATTCCTCGACGGCGCGAACAAGACGCTCGACGTCGCGATCTACGACCTGCGCCTTCAAGCGTATCCGGCGCAAACCCTCTTGAATTCCTTTACTTCGGCCGTCAAACGTGGCGTGACGGTGCGGATGATCTTCAACCAGGACCACCCTGGAACGATTCCGGATCCGCCGCCGCCGGAGATCGACTGGGATTTCGTGCACCAGCTTCAATCGGCCGGTGTGCAGACCAAGCCGGTGCCGGGCGTGCCGGATCTGATGCACCACAAGTACGTCGTGCGCGACGGCCACTCACTGCTGACCGGTTCGACCAACTGGACCAACGATTCGTGGAACCGGGAAGAAAACGTGATGTTCACCGTCGAGTCGGCAGAGATCGCTGCCGTTTACGAGTCGAACTTTCAGGAGCTCTGGACACGGCCCGTGGTGGCGCTGAGCGGGCGGATCTCGGCGGGCTGGACTTCGCTCGCCGACGGCACCCGCGTCAGGCCATACTTCTGTCCCGGCCGGAGCGACAAGCTGGTCCACGCCATGTCACGATCGATATCGACCGCCGAAAGGCGCCTGCGCATCTGTTCACCGGTGATCACGTCGGGCCCGATTCTCGGCACGCTGGCCGAGGTCTGCGAGGAAAACAAGGTCGACACATCCGGTGTGTACGATGCGACGCAGATGGACGAAGTGCAGCGTCAGTGGGCGGGCGAGAGCGGAACCGGGTGGAAGATATCCGCGTTCCACACGATCACGGCCGCGGCGCATTTTGGATCGAAGCGATCGACGCCCTATGCGAAGGGATCTGTCCACGATTTCATGCACGCCAAAATCCTCGTGGCCGACGATTACGTGTACGTGGGCAGCTTCAATCTTTCACACAGCGGTGAATCCAACGCTGAAAACGTGATCGAGATCGAAAGCAGCGCGATCGCTGATCTCTGCGCCGCCTACATCGACAGCGTCTCGGCTCGCTACAGCCCATCGCCCGTAAAGCAGGTGACGAGCACCTGACGAAAGCCCGCACGCTCTGGATCGCGGCCGCCGGGGCCGCCGTCCTTGCGGTCGTGGTGCTCTGGACCGTGCCTCATTTCCAGCCGCCGGCCGGGACTTTGGTGGTAGTCGCGGCGGGTCGCACATCAGGCACGTTGCCGAGTTCGGCGCTGCTGGTGCGGCAGAAGGGTGGCAGCTGGTTCTCCCTGGGCAACGTCGCGGCAGCGGTGCCGGCCGCACCCGATCAGCACCAGCTGATCGCCACTTCGATGGCCGCCGGAGCTTATGACGCGATTCGGTTGGGCAGCGACACAAATCCCGTTTCGATAACGGTGACCGCGGGACAGGTCGAACCTGTTCTGGTCGGGATCGATGGCGGCCGCGTCGTCCCAGGGGCGGTTTACGCAGGCAACGACCAGGTCAACCTGGGACTCGGCGAGCTGTCGGGAAAGTTCGTTCCAATTCATCCGTTCGAGCTCGTCGACCAGGCCGGACACGCTTTCACCCCTGCGCAAATTGCGGGGCACAACGTTGCGATCGCGGCGTTTCACACGACGTGTCACGAATCGTGTCCGCTCTACACGGCGCTCTTCCTGCAGCTGCAAAAAAGGATTCCGGCCGGCGTGATGCTCGTCGAAGTCACGACCGATCCGGCCGACGACACACCGCATGCGCTGTCCCTGTATGCGAACAACGTCGGCGCGAGCTGGACGCTCGCCACGGGGACGAGTGATCAAGTCGCCTCTTTCTGGAAGCAGTTCGGCGTCGAGCTGTCAAGCGGCGACACCCACACCTCGAGCCTCGCCCTCGTCGACAGCCACGGCTACGTTCGGCTGGTCTACCGCGGAGTTCCGGAAGTCGGACACGACGTGCCGCCGTCGGTGGTCAATTCATTGAGCGCAACCGGACTTCAGGAGATGGCGTCGGGTGGAGATGGATGGGGCGCGCCCGACGTGCTGCAAGCGCTGCTCACGATTGGTGCGCCGCAGCCCGCGCAGCAAGCTTCAGGTGGCAAAGCGCCCGCATTCAGCCTCAAGTCAACCGATGGCGGATCGGTCAGCTCGTCCTCGCTCACCGGACATCCCCTGGTCATCAATTTCTGGCGCAGCGACTGCCCTCCATGCCAGGCCGAGATGCCGCTGCTAGATCGACAGGTCTCGAGCCGGCCGGGCGTCGAGCTCGTCTTGATCAATTGGGGCCAAAGCTCCGAACAAGCGAGCGCATTTCTGGCCGGGCTGGGAGTCCACCGCGCGACGCTGCTCGACGCGGACCTCTCGGTTGGTCGGGCGTATGGAGTTTCAGCGCTGCCGACCACGATCTTCGTTCGCGCGGACGGCACGATCGATCGGCGGCAGGTGGGTCAGCTCGATGATCAGGTGCTGGGCGCGGAGCTGTCGATTCTGAGCACTCAGTAGACTGGCTCGCTGGTGTTATCGGTCGGTTTTTTTCGCCGCCTAGCGTTCCTGACCGCTTTTTTCGCGTACCTCCAGATCGCGTTGGGTGGTGTGGTGAGAGTTTCCGGATCAGGGCTCGGGTGCCCCGACTGGCCGCTCTGCAACGGCCGGCCGTATCCACCGGCCGACATTCACTCGATCATCGAGTATTCGCATCGGACGGTCGGATCGATCACGGGAGTGCTCGTGATCTTGACCGTCCTTTTTGCGTGGACGACCTTTGCGCGCCGCCGCCCGGTCGTGCCGGTGCTGGCGACGGCTTCACTCGCAGCGATTGCGGCTGAAGGCGCTCTTGGCGGTGCGGTCGTGATCCAGGAGTTGAAACCATGGCTCGTCTTGCTTCATCTGTGTCTGGCGATGGTGATCCTCGGCTTGCTTCTCGCCACCGCGGTCATGGCGCTGCCTGCGACCACGGGCGTACCGCGACTGCGCGCGCTTGCCACAGCGGGAGCGGCCGCCACCTATCTGATGCTTCTCAGCGGCTCGACGGTCGTAGCCAGCGGCGCCGATCAGTCGTGTCACTCGTGGCCGCTGTGCGGCGGAGGTACAGCTTTTGACTTCAACGGAGCAAATGCGTTCACGATGCTGCATCGAGGCACGGTCCTTGTTGTCGCCGCGCTGATCGTCTACGTCGCATTCAAGGCGATTCGCGAGGCGCCGCTTCGACCAATCGCAATCGCGACCCTGGCGGTGTTTGCCCTGCAGGTTGCGGTCGGAGCCGGCACGGCGATCACGGATGGTGCGCTGTTCAACGGACTTCATGTTGCGATTGCGACACTGGTTTGGTCGGGCATGCTGACGATCGCGCTGCTCACGCCCGCGAGAGCCGATCGAGTCGCAGCCCGTGCGACCCT
Organism: Candidatus Dormiibacterota bacterium; assembly: GCA_035538475.1. Taxonomy (GTDB): domain Bacteria; phylum Chloroflexota; class Dormibacteria; order Dormibacterales; family Dormibacteraceae; genus 40CM-4-65-16. The sequence continues at coordinate 8,782 of DATLKH010000208.1, forward strand.
CGCCGTGGAACGAGGTCACGCATGAGCATCGCTCAGGCGGTCACTCGCGAGCGCAGCTTGACGGACGTCCTGCGCGACTACCTCAGTCTTCTCAAGCTGCGAGTCGTGCTGTTGCTCGACGCGACCGCGCTCGGCGTCATGGTGCCCGCTGCGCATGGCCATCCGCGCCTGCTGGCGATGCTCGCGGTGCTTGCCGGTGGCACGTTTGCGGCGGGTGGTGCTCACGCGATCAACTGCTGGTTCGATCGAGACATCGATGCGGCTATGAACCGAACGCGCCGGCGCCCTCTGCCCAACGGTCGCATCCCCGCCTGGCACGCGCTGACGTTGGGCGTGATCCTGAATGCGCTGGCCTTTGCGGTGCTCTGGGCCGGCGCCAACCTGCTCGCCGCGTCGCTGGCGATCGTTGGCAGCTTGATCTACGTCTTCGTGTACACGATCTGGCTGAAGCGCTCGACGCCGCACAACATCGTGATCGGCGGTTCCGCGGGAGCGATGCCGCCGCTGGTGGGATGGGCGGCCGCCACGGGACGCCTAGACTGGACGGCGATCGCGTTGTTCGCGGTCATCTTCTTCTGGACGCCGACGCACTTCTGGGCGCTGGCCCAGATGTTGAAGCCCGACTACGCCCGCGCCAACATCCCCATGCTTCCTGTGGTCGCGGGCGAGCTCGCGGCGAAACGCGAGAGCATCGTGTACGCGGCTTTGGCCGTGATCGCAAGCGTGATCCCGTTCTTCACCGGATCCGCCGGCCTCGTCTATCTGGCGGGTGCGATCGTCCTTGGCTTTGGGCTGGTTGGATTCGCGGTGCTGGACCTCGAGGGCCGGCGCTGGACGCGCCGGCTGTGGACGTACTCCAT
>DATLKH010000209.1:0-6379 GCA_035538475.1 Candidatus Dormiibacterota bacterium
TGTCGGGCGAGAGCTTGACCACCTTCTTCCACGAGCTTTCCAAGACCATCGCCGGCCTGGTCGATGCGGAGAAAGTGCTGTTCTGGCGATTGAAGGACCAGACAACACTCGTGCCGGACGGCGGGTATGGCCTGACCAGAAGCTTCGAGGCGCGCCTCGCGCCGACGCGATGCGAGCCCGCAGGTGACGACATCGCCAGTCGGGTCGTTTTCCAAGACCTGGTGTTTCGCGCCGCACGACAAGATGGACCGTCGGAGTCCGGCGACCTTCTCGAAACGTTGGGCGTTGCAAGCGCGATCAGCGTGCCCTGGCGGGCCGGGAATGCGCGCCTCGGCATGCTGGCCGCTTACAACTCGTGGCGGCGCGGGGGTTTTTTGAGAGAGGACGCGTGGGTGCTGCAAAAGGCAGGGTTGGCGGCCGGCCTGGTGACTCAGCTCTGGCACGCGCAAGAAGACCTGAGAAAGTCTGTCGACCGGCTGACCAAAGTCGATGCTGCGCGCCAGCTGCTCCTCAAGAACATGACGACCGTCGTGGAGAAGGAGCGCCAGCGTTTTGTCGCGGAGCTCCACGACGACGCGCTGCAGAAGTTGACAGCGGCGGAGATGCACGCCGCGAGGCTCGAGCCCGGCGGTCTTGTCGATACGGAGGCTCATGAGGCCCTGACCCGGCTGCTCGCCGACACGGAGACGGCGCTGCGCAGGCTCGTCTTCGAAGTGCACCCGCCATCGCTCGAGTCGCCAGACGGGTTGACACGGTCGATCAACGACCGTCTGGCGATGCTCAACGCATCCGGAATCCGATCCGAGCTCGAGTTCGCCCTGCCGGAGACCATGAGTCATGAGATGAAGGCTCTGATCTTCAGGCAGGTCGCCGAAGCGATCGGGAACGTCGAGCGGCATTCGAAAGCCAGCGAGGTGAAGATCTCGCTGAGCGTGCTCGACGGCGGCGTCATGGGAACGATCAGCGACAACGGAGTTGGTTTTGCCGTCGCGGAGAAAAGCAACCTCCCAGGGCATCTCGGGCTGCAGGCGCTGAAGGAGCGCTCCTTGATGTCGGGCGGCCGCTACAAGATCGAGAGTCAGCCCGGCGTCGGTTCGCGAATCGAATTCTGGATTCCGCTCGACTAAAAGCCAACCCGGGACAATTAACCCGACCTCGATGAATCCGCGCTGCACATATCGAATACAGCTGTCGAGCGCGTTCACGTTCGACGATGCTGCGGCGTGCGCGGCGTACTTTGCATCACTCGGGATCTCGCATCTCTACTGCTCACCGATTCTTCAAGCGGTTCACGGCAGCACTCATGGGTACGACGTCGTGGATCCGACCCGAGTCAGTGACGATCTCGGAGGCGACGCGGGGTTTCATCGACTGGTGGAGTCGATGCGCCAGCATTCCATCGAGCTGATCGTCGACATCGTTCCAAACCACATGGCGACTGCGGGCAGATCGAATCCCTGGTGGTGGGACCTGCTTTCAAACGGTCTTCTGAGCCCATATGCGGGATATTTCGACGTCGATTGGGCGCCGTCGACGTCGACGATGAAAGGACGGGTGCTCCTGGGCGTCCTCGGCGACCGCTACGGGCGCGAGCTCGAGCGCGGTGCCTTGACCCTGGAAAAGGACGGCGACGCCGCCGTGGTGCGCTATCACGATCAGGACTTCCCGATTTCGCGAGACAGCCTCGACAGCACGAAGCTCGAAGAGGTCGAGCGGGATCTCGACGCATTCGATTCGCTCCTTCAACACCAGAACTACCGGCTCGCCTACTGGCGGAGTGCACAGGAGGAGCTGAACTACCGGCGCTTCTTCACGATCGACAGCTTGATCGGCCTTCGGGTCGAGAGAGAAGAGGTCTTCGAAGCTGCCCACCGGCTGGTGTGCAGTCTGGTGGCCTCTGGCGACATCGATGGGTTGAGAGTCGACCACATCGATGGACTGCGCGATCCGCAGGCTTACCTGGAGCGTCTGCGTTCGGGTGCGCCCGATGCCTACGTCGTCGCCGAAAAAATTCTCGCCGCCGACGAGTGGCTACCGTCTGCCTTTCCTTTGCAGGGCACGACGGGGTACGACTTCATCGCCGAGGTCGATCAGCTTTTCGTCGATCACGAAGCCGAAGCTGCGATGACTGCGCTCTATCACGCATTCACGGGAGATACACAGCCTTATCCGGAAGTCGTGCATTCGTGCAAGCAAGAGATCGTCACGGGCGAGCTCGCGGCGGACATCGAGCGGCTGACCTCTCTGCTCGTCGAGATCACTGATGGAAATCGGAATCATCGCGACCGCTCGAGACGTGAGCTGGTCGAGGCCGTCCGCGAAGTCGCGATCGGATTTCGGGTCTATCGGACTTATGCCACGCCGAATGCCGTTTCCGACCAGGACCGGCGAGAGGTCGAGTCCGCGGTGAATGAGGCGGCTCGGCGCCGGCCCGACATCGATGTCGATCTCTTGAACTTCGTACGCGAGCTGCTTTGCATGCAGCATCCTGGTTCACTCGAAGCGGAGTTTGTCGCGCGCTTCCAGCAGCTGACGCCGGCGATCATGGCAAAGGGCGTCGAGGACACCGCCTTCTATCGCTACAACAGGCTCATCTCCCTGAATGAGGTGGGGGGAGACCCAGGGCGGTTCGGCGAATCCGTCGATGGGTTCCATGAGTGGTGCGCGCGCATGGCCGCGACCTGGCCCGGAACGATGCTCACACTTTCGACGCATGACACCAAGAGGAGCGGCGACGTGCGAGCCCGGCTGAACCTCTTGTCCGAGCTGCCGTCGGAATGGGAAGGTGCCGTACGGCGCTGGTCGGAGCACAACGACCGTTACCGACCTCACGGATATCCCGACCGCAACCTCGAGTACCTCGCTTACCAGACGCTGGTTGGCGCCTGGCCGATCGATGTGACGCGTCTCACGGATTTTCTGGTCAAGGCGGCTCGCGAGGCGAAGCTGCACACCTCGTGGACGAGCCCGAACCAGGCCTATGAGGACTCGGCGATGCATTTCGCGGCACAGATCACGGCCGATGCGGAGTTCATGGGTGACCTCGAAGCTTTCATCGGACGCAATCAGCTCGTCGCGCTCGGCCGCCTTAGCTCCCTGGCGCAAACCACCCTCATGCTTCTGTGCCCGGGAGTTCCGGACATTTACCAGGGCACGGAGCTGTGGAATCTCGCGCTTGTCGATCCCGACAACCGGCGCCCGGTGGCCTTCGACATGCGCGCGAGGATGCTGAGCGAGATCCGCGATCTGGATGCCGAAGCCGCTCTGGCTCGGGTCGACGAGGGCGCGACCAAGCTGTGGCTGATCTCACGACTGCTCCCTCACCGTCCGCAACGCGTTACGTACACGCCGGTCCCCGTGACAGGGTCGAAGGCACGTCACGCGGTCGCGTTCCAACGTGAGCGGCTTTTCGTCCTCGTGCCGCGCCTGGTCCTGAAGCTCGGCGGAGATTGGGCGGACACCGAGGTTGCGCTGCCCCAGGGCCGCTGGACCAACGTGCTAACCGGCGAGGCTGTCGATGGCGGAACCATTGCCGTTGTCGATGCCGTCAAGCGTTTTCCAATCGTCGTGCTCGAGCGCGCGCCAAATTGATTCCCTGATGCATCGATTCGAGGTCTGGGCGCCGGGTAAGGACCGGGTGGACGTGGTGGTCGACGGCCGGCGCACGCCGATGGCCCGTGGCGCGAACGGATGGTGGGAGGCAGCGGTCGGAGATGCGGCAGCCGGAGCGCGATATGGCTACGCGCTCGACGGCGGAGACATCAGGCCGGACCCTCGGTCGATGTCGCAACCCGATGGAGTGCTCGGACTCTCGCAGGTAGTCGACCACGACGAATACAGGTGGAGGGACGGGAGCTGGCCCGGTCTGACGCTGCAGGGATTGGCCGTCTACGAGCTGCACGTCGGCACGTTCTCGCCCGAGGGCACGTTCGATGGCGCCATCACGCGTATTCCCCATCTCGTCGATCTCGGAGTCAGTGCGATCGAGGTCATGCCCGTGGCCGAGTTTTCCGGCAATCGCGGATGGGGTTACGACGGGGTCGATCTTTTTGCACCGCACCACGCGTACGGCGGGCCGGCCGGGCTGAAGCGATTGGTCGAGGCCTGCCACGCAGCGGGGCTGGGGGTGCTGATGGACGTCGTCTACAACCACCTCGGACCGGTGGGCAACTTTCTTTCCGAGTTTGGTCCGTACTTCAACAGCCGCCGCCAGACACCATGGGGCGACGCTCTCAACTTCGATGGTCCTGGAAGTGAAGAAGCACGCCGATTTGTGATCGACAACGCGATGATGTGGATTCGCGACTATCACATCGACGGGCTTCGGCTGGACGCGGTGTTTGCGATTCACGATGACTCGCCAGTGCATGTCCTCGAGCAGCTGGTGCGAGAGGTGAAAGCCATCAAGCCAGGTGCGCTCCTGTTCGCTGAGGCGGATGTCGACGGATCGCGCTTTGTCCGCAGCTACGGTTTCGACGGCGCGTGGGCGGACGACTGGCACCACGCACTCCATGCTTTCCTGACCGGCGAGCGGCGCGGCTATTACTCAGACTTCGGCGATTTCGAACAGCTCGGCGAAGCGCTGAGAGATCCCTGGTTGCGCGGCGCGAAATCCCCGGTCTTGCCGCCTCGGAGCTGTGTCGTCGCGACTCAAAATCACGATCAAGTCGGCAACCGCGCAACTGGTGACCGGCTGAGTGCACTGGTCGACGAAGGCAAGCAGAAGATCGCGTCAGCGCTGCTTTTGACCTCGCAGTTCACGCCGCTGCTTTTCCAGGGCGAGGAGTGGGGCGCGAGCAGTCCGTTTCTCTTCTTCACCGATCACGCCGATCCCGGCCTGGCGCGGGCTGTTTCGGAAGGCCGCAAGCGCGAGTTCGCAGCTTTTGGCTGGACCCCGGAGAAGGTTCCGGACCCGCAAGATCCGGCCAGTTTCGAGCGATCGAAGCTTCAGTGGGAGGAGCTCGATCGTCAACCTCATCGCGAAATGCTGGATTGGTACCGTCGCCTGCTCGCGCTGCGGGGCACGCTGAGCGGCGAAGATGTCGTGGTTGAAATCGACTGTGAGCTGCGGCGGTTGATCTTCAGGCGTGAAAACGTCACCGCATACGTCAACCTCGGCGGGGAAGACTGGGCCCTTCACTCGCCCGGCAAGTTGGTCATGAGCTCGAGCCAAGCAGGCGACGTCTTGCCGCCCGACGCAGTGGCGATCTATGCCTGATCACGAAGTCTGGCCCGGCCGCGGCTACCCCTTGGGCGCGGCGTACGACGGCCGGGGCACCAACTTCGCGCTGTTCAGTGAAGTCGCGGAAAAAGTCGAGCTCTGCCTCTTCGACGACGAAGGCGTCGAGCATCGAGTCGGACTGGAAGAGGTGGACGCGTTTTCGTGGCACGCGTATCTGCCGGGCGTGGGGCCAGGCCAGCGCTACGGCTACCGCGTCCACGGACCGTATGCACCGGAGAAGGGGATCAAGTGCAACCCGAGCAAACTGCTGCTCGACCCCTACGCGCGGGCCATCGAAGGCATGGTGCGGTGGGATCCGGCGTGCTACTCGTACCAGATCGGGGACGAAAATTCGATCAACGAGCAGGACAGCGCTCCTTTCGTTCCCCGATCGATCGTGCACCATCCTCACTTCGACTGGGCCGGGGACAGATCGCCTGACAGGCCGCTGCACGAGACAGTCATTTACGAAGCGCACGTCAAAGGAATGACCAAGTGCCAGAACGACGTGCCCGAAGAGCTCCGCGGCACCTATGCGGGTTTCGCCCATCCGTCGGTGATCGAGCACCTGCATTCGCTCGGTGTCACTGCAGTCGAACTGATGCCGGTGCACCAGTTCGTGCAAGACGAGCGCCTGCTCGAGCATGGTCTACGCAACTACTGGGGCTACAACACCATCGGATTTTTTGCCCCTCACAACGAGTACGCGAGCGGCGGCAGCCGCGGTCAGCAGGTCAACGAGTTCAAGTCAATGGTTCGCAAGTTTCACGAAGCCGGCATCGAAGTGATTCTCGACGTCGTGTACAACCACACGGCGGAAGGCAACCACCTGGGACCGACGCTGTGCTTCAAGGGCATCGACAACGCGGCGTACTACCGGCTGGTCGCCGACGACCTGCGCTACTACTACGACACGACCGGAACCGGCAACAGCCTCAACGTCGCTCATTCGCACACCCTTCAGCTGATCATGGATTCGCTTCGCTACTGGGTCACCGAGATGCACGTCGACGGCTTGCGCTTCGACGCCGCCGCGGCGCTGGCCCGCGAGCTGCACGAGGTGGACCGGCTCTCTGCCTTCTTCGACCTGATCCAGCAGGATCCGGTGGTCAGCCGGGTGAAGCTGATCGCGGGGCCCTGGGACCTGGGCGAGGGCGG
>DATLKH010000210.1:0-4637 GCA_035538475.1 Candidatus Dormiibacterota bacterium
CAATACCACGAGCACACGCAACGAAGCCGTGGAGATGGTGAGCGCCGGCACGCTCGGACCGTCCGTCCGCGCGAGCGTCGCCGCAGCGCGGCTCGCGGCTCAGGCTGTGCGGCCGTCGCTGCCGACCGAGGTCTATGAGCAGGTCAATGCTTTGCACTGGCGGGCGCAGGAGTCGACCTGGCAGCCGGATCTGTATCCGTTCCTCACCGACGTGCAGATGAGCATCCGCCTGGTCGATGGTCTGGTGGAAGACACGATGTCGCACAGCGAAGCCTGGGATTTCGTGCGCCTGGGCAAGTTCGTCGAGCGCGCTCGCAACGTCACCTGGATCGTGACGCGAAAATCTGCCGAGCTCGCCGAATCTCCCGAAGCGACGCTGGAATGGACGGCGGTGTTGAAGTCCTGTTTCGCCTTCGAGTCGTACCAGGCTCGTTATCCAGGAGGTGTGACGGCAGAGCGGGTGATCGAGTGCCTGGTGCTTGATCATGCCCTGCCGCGATCCGCCCGTTTCGCGGCGTCGGCGGCGCTCGAGTCGGTGGCGCGGATCGAAGGCAACGCCAGGCGGTCGAAGCCGCTGCGGCTGCTGCTGAAGCTCAACGGCATGTATCGCCATGTCGACACTCAGTCGATCCTCGAGCAGCCGCTGGAGTTCGATGCCGAATGCAGAACTGTGCTGCGGCAGCTCGAGGTGGCGTTGCGAGAAACGTATTTCCATCCCAGCCAGGTGCCCGCGGCCGTCGCCGGTGAGGAAGGCCGCGGAGTGCCGCAGCAGCAACAGCAGCGATGAAACTCGAGATCGCCCACAGCACGCGCTACCGCTACACGGGACCGATCGCCGAGACCGTGATGGAGGTGCGGCTGACGCCGATGGACGGCAACGGGCAGAAGTGTCTCGACTTCAGGCTCGAGCTGAGCCACGGCATCAAGCCTCGCACGTACGTGGACGGGTATGGAAATCACGTCCACTACTTCAACTTGGTACGCCCCCATTCCGGCCTGAGCGTGGTCAGCCGATCGGTGGTCGAGACCGGACTGCCGCCGGATGACGACCAGGGTGAGGAGCTTGTCCACGACTTCTTGCGTTTTCGCTCGCCGGTCACGCTTTCCGAGGGCGTGCAGCGGTTGGCGGATATGCATTCGATCGTCGATCCCGACTCGCCGGACGCGGTGGAGCGCGCGCTGGATGAGCTGACGCTGACTATCAGCCGCGAGTTTGCGTATGACCGGACCGTGACGAACGTGTACAGCTCGGTCGACGACGTGCTGTCGTTGCGGGCCGGCGTATGTCAGGACTTTGCGCACCTGTTCGTCGCCGCGGCGCGCGCGATGGGTGTGCCGGCGCGCTACGTCAGTGGATACATCCACACGCCGACCGAGAAAGCCGCCACCACCGCGTCACATGCCTGGGCCGAAGCCTGGATTCGCGGCCGGGGCTGGACTGGATTCGACGCCACGCATCCGATCCGGACCACTCAGCATCACGTGAGGCTGGCGGTCGGCCGGGACTACACCGACGCGGCGCCGACCCGCGGGGTTTACGTCGGCTCGGCGACCGGAACGATGACGATCAGCGTGAAGACCCGCTCGATGAGCTAGAGCTGGCCCGGTCGCCCGACCCACTCTCGGATCGTCGCGACGAACCGGCACCATCCTTCGCGAAAACCTCGGATCGTCGCGACGATCCGGAAAACGACTGGCTAGAAGCGGCGGCCGCGGACGTGCTCGATCGAGAACTTCGCGGTGTCAGCGATCAGCATCACGGCCATCACACCCGCCTCCACCGGATCGCTGACCACCAGATCCGCGGCATCCGGGACCGAACCGGCCATGTTCGTGCACACGACGAGAATGCCCGCCTCGCGGATCTCACGCACCGCATTCGTGATCTCGCCGCCCATCAGCGCACCCGCCAGCACCAGGATGCGGGCGCGATGCAACCTGGCGACCGCCCGGACGGCATCCGCCAGCTGCTCCTCGCCGACCAGCGGGATCGTGTCGACTGAAATCCGCTCGCCACGGATGTTGTGCCGATCGGCTTCGGACACCGCTCCCTGCGCCACCATGCCCACCTGGGCTCCACCACCGATCACGATCACGCGCTTCCCAAACACCGTCTGAAAGGTCGGCACGACGGTGGCGCGCGTCACGCCGGCGACCGCTTCCACGTCCTTGATCAAAAGGTCCCGATCTCGCGCCCCGGAGACCTCTAGCTGGATCTCCGCCAGCGCTTCGCGACGCGCGCCGCCGGCGACGTAGCTGATGTTTGCGTCGTGCCGGTAGATCGCCTCGGTCAGGTGGTAGAGCACGCCCGGCTCGTCGCGGCACTCCACCAGGAGCCCGAAGACATCGGAGGCAGCCATGGCCGAGAAAGATAAGGCTCCGCGGACTGTGGCCGCCGCACATTTCGGCGCGGGCGAGGTTGGTGGCGAAGACCAGGCGCTCGATGTTGCGCGTGGCTTAGGCTTCCGCCCACGATGCGCACCATCAAGCGCGCGATTGCGATCGAGATTACTTGGGGAGGTCCCCCGGGTTAGCGCTGCGCCCGCTAGTTCGGTGGACCTCCCGGCCAGAAGGGTCGGGAGGTTTTTTTATGTCCGCCAGGAGAATCGTCGTTTACGACACGACACTGCGCGACGGAGCGCAGGGTCCAGCCATCTCCTTTTCCGCCGGAGACAAGGAGCGGATCGCGCGCCTGCTCGACGGCCTCGGATTCGACTACATCGAAGGCGGCTTTCCCGGCTCGAATCCGAAAGACGAGGAGCTGTTCGCGCGCCTGGCGGCTCAGCCTCTGAAGGCGGCGAAGCTGGCGGCGTTCGGCGCCACCCGCCGCGCCGGCGGGCGCTGCGAAGACGACGCGAACTTGCGGGCGCTGATAGAGAGCAGGGCGCCGGTGTGGACGCTCGTAGGCAAGAGCGATCCGTGGCAGGTCACCACCGTGCTGCAAACCACCAACAACGAAAACCTCGCGATGGTCGAAGAGTCGGTCGCGTTCGGTGTCGCCAAAGGCCGCGAAGTCGTCTTCGACGCCGAGCACTTCTTTGACGGTTTCGCGCGCGATGCCGAATACGCGGTCGAGGTTTGCCTGACGGCGGCGCGCGCCGGCGCAACGTGGGTTGTGCTCTGCGATACGAACGGCGGATCCTTGCCGCCCGCAGTGCGGCGCGGCGTCGAAGCCGTTCGACGTGCATTGGACCGCGAAGGCAGCACCGCGAGGGTTGGAATTCACACCCACAACGACTGCGAGCTGGCCGTGGCCAACAGCCTCGAAGGGATTGACGCGGGTGCGGACATGGTCCAGGGCACTGTCAACGGCTATGGAGAGCGCTGCGGCAACGCGAATCTCGTCTCGGTCGTATCAAACCTCGTATTGAAGTTGGGCCGTGAGGTCCTCCCCGACACCTCGGTCCAGCAGTTCACCGAGCTGTCACGCACCGTGGCGGAAATCGCAAACCTCGAGCTGCCGCTGCAGCAGCCCTTCGTCGGCCAGGGCGCGTTTGCGCACAAGGGCGGGCAGCACGTGGCCGCGGTACTGCGCCACAAGGACGCGTACCAGCACATCGATCCCGCGCTCGTGGGTAACGATGCTCGCGTTCTGGTTTCCGAGCTTTCGGGTCGGGGCAATGTGCTGGCCAAAGCCCGTGAGTTCGGGATCGAGCTCGACCGCGACGACCCGCACACCACATGGCTCGTGGACCATCTGAAGCAGCTCGAGCATCAGGGCTACGCATATGAGGCGGCCGATGCATCTTTCGAGATGCTGCTCCGTCGCCTTCAAGCCGGCTACGTCGCACCGTGGACGGTGGCCGATTTCACGACACAGGTCCGCAAGAACGGTGGCTCGGTTCATGCGGAGGCGACGGTGAAAGTCGAAGTCGGCGACGTCGTATTTCACACCGCCGCCTCAGGTAACGGTCCGGTCAACGCCCTCGACGCTGCGCTGCGCAAAGCGCTGACTCCGCAGTTCCCATCGCTCGACGGCGTGAGCCTTCACGATTACAAGGTGCGCATCCTCAACGGTGATGCGGGAACCGCGGCCACCACCCGTGTGCTTGTCGAGTCGGGCAAAGGGACGAAGCGATGGACCACGGTGGGATGCTCGAGCAACATCATCGAAGCATCGCTGTTGGCCTTGATCGATTCGCTGGAATATGCAGTCACCGCGCCGGCTGACTAGGGAGACAGCTCGACAGGAGATCCCGCCCGAGCTCAGACGCGACGTGCGTCTTTTGGGCGAGGTCCTCGGCAGGGTGATCGCCGACTACGGCGGCGGTGCGCTGCTCCGCGACGTCGAGCGCCTTCGGCACCTGGTGATTCGCGCCCGCGAGGACGACCGGTTCGAACGCGAAGCAGAGCGCCTGGTCGCGTCGTGGACTCTCGACCGCGCGGAGAAGGTTGCGCGTGCGTTCACGTGCTACTTCCATCTCGCCAACCTTGCGGAAGAGCATCACCGCGCACGCGTGCTGCGCGAGCGCGATCGCGGCCCTGAGCCCCTCCCTGAATCGATTGCCGGCACGATCGCGGACCTGGAGCAGCACCTCGGCAAGCGGCGGCTGGCTCGATTGGTCTCGACGCTCGAGGTTCACCCCGTCTTCACCGCGCATCCAACCGAGGCGCGACGCCGAGCGATCGTGACGGCG
>DATLKH010000211.1:0-2398 GCA_035538475.1 Candidatus Dormiibacterota bacterium
TACCGACGTGACGAAGACCCGACCCGCCCGGCAGGGAAGCCGCTGATGGCCACCCTGACCGTTGACTTCTTCACCAGCCTTGACGGCAACGGCTCCGCACACGGCTGGCCCGGATATTGGGGCAAGGAAGGCCCTGAGCTCCGGGACTACTTGATGAAGAAGTACGCAAGGGACCAGGTGCTGGTCTACGGGGCGACGACGTTCCGCGCATTCCGCGAGTTCGTCGTCGAGTACGACGAGCCCTACTACGAGAGCCTCAATGCGCTGCCCAAGATCGTGTTCTCGAGCACCCTGCGGGAGCCGCTCGGATGGTCGAACTCGACGGTCATCTCGGAGGATGCCGAGACCGCGATGGCGCGGCTCAAGCGCGAGACCGACAAGCCCATGCGTTCGCACGGAAGCATTTCGCTGAATCGCGCTTTTCTAGCGGCGGGATTGGTGGACTTCCTCGAATTGACGGTCTTTCCTGCGATCACCGGTAGAGCCGGCTACGCGGCCCTGTTCGAGGACGGGCCGGAGTTCGACCTCGATCTCGTCGAGTCGACCGTGTTCGACGGACGCACACTGAAGCTCGTCTACGTTCCGCACCTGCACGGGCGCATTCCCGACGGTGTCGGGCCACAACGACGCGAAACCTAGGCGATCAAAATCCCGGCCCCCGCCCAGCGATCCACCCCGCGATCTGGGCCCGTGAGTCGAATCCGAGCTTGTTGAGGATGCTTCTTACGTGGCTGTCAACCGTTCGCTCGCTGATGAACAGACGCGCTCCGATTTGCTTGTTGCTCAAGCCATCGGCAACCAGGCGGGCAACGTCGGTCTCTCGATTGCTCAACTGACCATCTTCAGTGTTTGGCGGTGGCTTCTCGGTTGACGGCGAATTGCCAAGCGCGAGCTGTACCGCCGCGTCGCGTGGAAGACGCCTACCTGTATCGAACTCGAGCCGGAATCTCGTTTCGCCAAGCGCATTGGTTGCCATCTCTTGGGCTTGGTCGACGAAAGGCGCGAGCATTGCCATCACCGTCGCGCCGGCTCCGGTGCGGATCGCATCTGATGCGCCCAGCAGCTGCGCGGCGATCTTGGTCCTGCCCGCAGTCGCGTTGTGGTAGGCCAGCGCCGCGAGGAGATAAAACTCGCCGATGCGATCGTCGATCTGGTAGGCGAGCTTCAACGCTTCTTCGAAAACAGGTTTGGAAGCCGGCGGGTCGCCGGCCAGAATCGCCGCTCCCCCCAGGTTGAGCAGCATCATGTGGCGTGAATAGAGGTCGCCGGCCTGGCGACTCAGGCGCTCGCCCTCGGTTGCCGCTGCGTGCGCTGCTTCCGCATCACCCGCGACGATCGCGTTCAGCGATCGGGCCTGGAGGATGCTGAGGCGCGTAGTCACGTCATCCGCCTGTGCGGCCAGTTCCTCGGCAGAGTTGAGATAGCGGCCCGCCGCGTCTCGGTCGCCGGCCAGGACTTCAGCGATGGCGGCCATAGACAGCGTGTGTACAAGCTGCTCCGGCAGCCGATGCCTGTGGCACCAGGCGATGCCCTGCGTCAGCACCGGCAGGGAGGCTTGCCAGTCACCTTGGAGGACGCCGAGGAATCCGCGGAGGAAGTAGGCCCATGCGACATTTGCAGGATCGCTCGGTTCTAACGACAACAACTCGTCCAGCCAGCGAGCCCCTTCAGTGGTCGCGCGGGTGATCCAAAACCAGGACAGGGCGGTGGCCAGATCCAAGCCACGCGTCGAGTCGCGCGCCGTCATGCAGTGACGAAGAATCGCGCGGATGTTGTCGATCTCGAGATCCGTCCATGCAAGCCACTCCAGGAGATGAAAGCGCGCATCGAGCGCGGTGGCTCGACATCGCATGGCGTAGTAGTCAGTGCAGCGCTCGCTGAGCTCACCAACTTCGTTCGCTTGTGCGAGTTTCTTCTGAGCGTATTCACGCATCGTCTCGTGGAGCCGGTAGCGCGCCATTGCCGTCGCGTCTTCTTTGATCACAAGCGATTTGTCGACCAGCGACGACATGACATCTACGCTCGCATCGCAGACCTGGGCCGCATCTTCGAGCGTGAAGCGGCCGGCGAAGACGCATAGCCGGCGGAACGCTCTGCGCTCGTCGTCGGTGAGCAGGTCGTGGCTCCAATTGATGGCCGTCTCGAGCGTCTGGTGACGCGGCAGTGCACCTCGTCCGCCGCCGGTCAGGAGCGCGAACCGGTCGGTCAGGCGCTCGAGAATCTGCTCGGCGGAGAGAGCGCGTGTGCGCACCGCCGCAAGCTCCAACGCGAGCGGCAAGCCGTCGAGCCTTCGGCATATGTCGGCGACCGCCGACTGATTCGCACGGGTTAGCTCGAAGGTGCCGGAAGCGGCCCTTGCGCGCTGGACGAACAATTCGACCGCCTCGCCTTCATGCGG
>DATLKH010000212.1:0-2904 GCA_035538475.1 Candidatus Dormiibacterota bacterium
GGTCGCGATCACGCCCCTTGGTGGAGGCAGCGGTGTCTGTGGCGCCGTGGCGCCGGGTTCGGGCGAGATCGTCGTCGACATGGCGGCTTTCGATCGGATCATCGAGCTCGACGAAACCAATCTGCTTTGCAGGTGTGAAGCGGGAGTCAATGGTTATGCGCTCGAGCAAACGCTGAACGCCAAAGGACTGACGCTCGGACACTATCCGAGCTCGCTGCCGGCCACCACCGTGGGCGGCTTGATCGCAACGCGCTCCTCGGGTCAGCAATCCAGCCGGTTCGGCAGCATCGAAGACCTTGTTCAGGGCTTGACCGTGGTGCTGCCCGACGGTGCGATTGCAAAGGCCCGGCCGGGGCCGCGGTCGGCAGTCGGACCCGCACTGCATCAGCTGTTCGTCGGAGCTGAAGGCGGACTCGGGATCACGGTGGAGGCCGTGCTGCGAATCCACCGCCAACCTGAGTCCACCGTGGGCGCCGGTTTTGCATTTCCGGGTCTCAGCGCCGGGCTCGAGTGCATGCGCGGCGTGATGCAGTCCGGAATCCGCCCCTTGGTCATGCGCCTGTACGACGCCGATGACGCCGCCTTCAACGGATATGACTTGAACCAGGACGAGTGTCTGCTGGTCATCGCCACCGCCGGTCCGCACTCGGTGGCGGCCGCGGAGGCTGAGGTCGTCAAGGGAATGGCGCATCCGGCGCGGGCGTTGGGCGAAGACCCTTGGGTCCGATGGCAGCGGCATCGGTTCGACCTTTCAGCCGACCGGTTGAAGACGTTCCTGACACCGGCCGGTGCCTATCTCGACACGATCGAGCTCGCGGCGCGCTGGAGCGCGCTGTCCGAGCTGCATTCGCGGGTCAAGTCCGCAATAGCGGTCGGTGGCTTGGCGTTATGCCACTTCAGTCATGCCTACGAGCAGGGCTGTTGCGCCTATTTCTCGTTTGGCGGATCCGGCGAAACTGAAGAGGCGGCGCGCGCAGCCTATTGGCGCGCGTGGGAAGGGGCGATGACGGCGGCGCTCGATCTGGGCGCCACGATCAGCCACCACCACGGTGTCGGACAATTGCGAGCGCGCTGGGTAAGCGACGAGATGGGAGGATGGATGCGAGTCTGGAGAGCAGTCAAGGAAGGGCTTGACCCGAAGGGAATAATGAATCCTCGCGCGCTGGGAGGCCGGTCATAGGCGCGCGGGCCGGCGCGCCCATTCTCTTCATCGTCAACCCGGCGTCCGGAGCAGGAAAGGCCGGACGCGAGTGGGCGGCGATCGAAAGGTGGCTGCCGTCGACGGGCATTCCTTATGAGAGTGTCTTCACGAGCCGGCCACTCGAGGCGACGCCGATTGCGGAACGAGAGGTACGGCAATCGCGGCCGCTGCTGGTCGCGGTCGGCGGCGACGGCACGTTGAACGAAGTCGTGAACGGCTTCTTCCGCAACGGCGCTCCGATTCCGACCACGAGCAAGCTGGCGATGGTGCCGCTGGGCACCGGCGGCGATTTCCGCCGCACGCTGCGCATCCCGATCGATCCGCGGCAGGCGATCGACGTGTTGAAGACCGGCACCGTCAGGCGCCTCGACGCGGGCGCGGTGACATATCAAACGCCGGATGGAAACACCGCCATCCGTCACTTCATCAACATCGCTGACGCAGGCCTCGCCGGCGATGTCGTGCACGGTATGGGCAACGGCACGAAGCGGTTTGGCAGCTTCGCGTATTCGCTCGCCGGATTTCGCACGATCCTTGGCTACAAGAACAAACCGATGACCGTGGTCGTCGACGGTCAGAGAATCGACCTGCCCAAGGCGCAGCAGGTGGTGGTCGCGAACTGTCAGTACTACGGCGGGGGGATGAAGATGGCGCCGGCCGCTTCACCGACGGATGGCGTGTTCGACGTCATCCTCATCAAGGACGCGGGCAAGGTCGAAACCATCCGCGGCATGAACGACTTCCGTCAAGGCCGGCACCTCGACCAGGACAATCCCAAAATTGAGCTCATGTACGGGAAGCGGATCTCGGTGACCTCGAACGAGCCGGTTCGGATCGATATCGATGGCGAAGACTCCGGATTTCTACCTGCGCTCTTCGAGATTCAGCCGGGCGCGATCGAGTTCGTAGCTCCGCGATGAAAGCGCCGCTGTAAATGCGTGGCGTGATCGCCACGCCGCATCGCATCGCAAGTGAGGTCGGGGCGCAAGTAATGCGCGACGGCGGCAACGCGATCGATGCGCTCGTGGCTGCGGATGCGGTCCTGTGCGTGGTCTATCCGCACATGACGTCGATCGGCGGCGATCTGATGGCGCTGGTCTGGCCCGCAGGCTTGGATGCACCGATCGGCTTGATCGGCGCCGGTCGCTCGGGGGAGAAGGCGAGCATCGCGGGAGTGCGGGAGCGGGGTTTCGAGCGCATGCCCGAGCGAGGCGTGCTTGCGGTCACCGTGCCCGGAACGGTCGAGGCGTGGGGGAGATTGCTCGAGCGCTTCGGAACGATGGGATTCGGTGCGCTTATGGGGCCGGCCGAGAGCCTGGCTCGCGACGGCTACGCGATCACGCCGCAGCTTTCCGAATTCTTGAAAGGCGCTGCGGATTGGCTCGGGCGCGAGCGCACGGCTTATGCGCTCTATCCGCCGATGGAGGCGGGGATGACCCTGCGCAATCCTGACCTGGCTTCGGTGCTGCACGAGATCGGAAGGGCCGGGCTCAACAGCTTTTACCGGGGCCAGATCGCCGCCGCGATCGTGAAAGCGATCGAGCGTCGAGACGGCTTCATCACGAAGCAAGACCTGGCAACACATCGATCGGAGTGGGTCGAGCCGGTCGTTTTTCGGTATCGCGACGTCGTCGTCTACGAGCTGCCGCCTCCGACGCAGGGTCTTGCCGCCGCGGCCATGCTGGTCCGTCTCCAAGATGGGC
>DATLKH010000213.1:0-5174 GCA_035538475.1 Candidatus Dormiibacterota bacterium
TCATCAGCAACTACTCGAGCGGAAAGATGGGCTTTGCGCTCGCCTCGGCGGCGGCCGACCGCGGCGCGAAGGTGGTCTTGATCACGACCGTCTCCCATCCCGAGCATCGCGGCATCGAGGTCCAGCATGTGGAGTCGGCGCAGGAAATGCTGGGAGCGCTGAAGAGCAGGTTGAAGGGAATGGATCTGCTGATCATGGCTGCAGCCGTCGCCGACTACCGACCAGCGCGTCGGGCAAACGGCAAGATCCGCCGCGAAGAAACCCCGACGCTGAATCTCCAGCTCGAGGCGGTCCCGGATCTGTTGATGGAAATCGCAGCCGACAAAAGTGCCGCCAATGTCTACCGAGTTGGTTTTGCGGCTGAAGATTCCGATCTCGACAAACAGGTGGACGAGAAGATCAAGCGAAAGGGCCTGGACGCGATTGTCGGAAATGACATCTCGCGCCACGACATCGGCTTCGGCAGCGACTACAACGAAGGCGTGCTGATCTTTGCGGACGGATCGCGCACCGATTTGAAGAAGATGACCAAGCGCGAAATGGCCGACCGAATCCTGGACCTGGTCCTTCCCAAACTCAAGGTCAAGGTTCACTAACTTTGCTCTACGCCGAAGTGGCGGTCGAGGCGGCAAGAGCCCTCGGCCGCGAGACCTACACGTATTCCGTCCCGACCGGCGTTGAGGTCGTGCCCGGCTCACGGGTTTCAGTGCCGTTCGGACGTCGCACCACGTACGGCTTCGTGATGTCGTTGACCACTGACGAGCCGGGCGTCGAGACCAAACCGATCAGCTCGGCGGGCGATGAGCCGCTGTTGCTGCCGTATCAGATCTCGCTGGCGCGCCTCGTCGCCGATCACTATTGGCTGCCCGTGATCGAGTGCATCCGGGCGATGCTCCCGCCGCGCGTGCGCGGCACCGGCACCGCCGGATCGGACGCGTCCAGCCGCCAGCGCCGTCACACCCGTCTGCTCGAGCTGGCCACTGTGCCTCAGGAAATCGCTCGACCAGTCTCGCTGACAGAGGAGCAGCTCTCCGCGCTCTCCACGATCGAAGCCAACGACGCCACGCTCCTGCACGGCGTGATCGCGAGCGGCAAAACCGAGGTCTACCTGGCGGCTGCGGAGCGGGCGCTGGCACAGGGCTTGCGCGTCCTGCTCCTCGTGCCGGAGATCTCACTCACGCCCCAGCTGGTCCAGCGGGTGCGCGCTCGGCTGCCGGCTCCCCTCGCGATCCTTCACTCGCAGCTGACCGAGCTCGAGCGCGCTCAGCAGTGGTGGCGGGTGCGCCGTGGCGGCGCTGAGGTCGTCTTGGGTAGTCGCTCCGCGGTCTTCGCCCCGATCCCACGGCTTGGTTTGATCTGCCTGGACGAGGAAGGGTCTACCGCATACAAGCAAGACCGGACCCCGCGCTATGAGACCGGATGGGTGGCGAGGCATCTCGCGCAGCTCACGGGTGCGCGTTTCGTCGCGGGCTCGGCCACGCCGAGCGTGGCGACGTATCACGAAGCGACCAGCGGTGAGATCGGCCTTGCTCGACTCACGAAGCGCGTGCACGGACAGCGTGCGGAGGTCGAGCTGATCGACATGCGCGACGAGGCGGCGAAAGGCAATCGCCAACCGTTGTCGAGGCGACTCTTCGACGCGGTGAGTCGAACGCTCCAGAACGAAGAGCAGACGATTCTCTATCTCAACCGGCGTGGACTCTCGACGTTTGTGATGTGCAGGGATTGCGGAAGATCGGTGCAGTGCCTCGGCTGCTCGGTTGCGCTGGTTCAGCACGCGGAGATCGACGGACTCGTGTGTCACTACTGCGGCTATTCGCGAGCCATGCCATCGGTGTGCGATTACTGCGGCAGTCGGAACATTCGGGCGCTCGGCATGGGCACACAGCGTCTCGAAGGTCTGGTCAAGAAAATCTGGCCGCAAGCGCGTGTGCTGCGACTGGACAGTGACGTGGCGCGCGGACCTGACGCATATTTCCACGTCTGGGAGACGTTCAGCGAGCGCCGCGCGGACATCCTCGTGGGAACGCAGCTTGTCGCTCGCGGCCTCGACCTGCCGGCTGTGACCTGTGTCGGCGTTGTCGACGCGGATTTGCCGCTGCACTTTCCCGACTACCGCTCGGCGGAAAACACATTTGCATTGGTCGCGCAGGTTGCGGGACGTGCCGGACGAGATGTGCGGCCGTCGCGTGTCGTGGTCCAGACGAGCAATCCAGAGCATTACGCGCTGCGATGCGCCGCGGCCGGGGACTACGAAGGCTTCTACAACGCGGAGCTGCCGATGCGAAAGGCGTTCTCATTCCCGCCTTACGCTCAGCTTGCCGTGCTAACGCGCACGGACCGCGAGGACGCTAAGGCGGCCGCCGCCGCACGTGAAGCCGCCGAATCGCTCGCGACCGGACTCCTGCGAGAGGGCATCGACGGGATTCGCGTGATGGGTCCCGCGCCAGCGTTCATCCACCGGCTCCGAGGCGAGTACCGTTGGCAGGTCACGCTCAAAGGTGACGGCCTCGAGCGGGCGCGGCACCTCGCGCCGAGGGGCAAAACCTGGAGCTACGACGTCGATCCGGTGACGTAAAGGAGAGGGGCGATGAGGGACACCGCGACGCGCATGAAGGACGTCCTGGGGGTCCTGGAAAAGCAGGATCACTACTGGCTTTCGACCGCCGACCTGGCCGGACAGACCCATGTGATCGGCGTATCCGCGTTGTGGGACGGGAGCCAGCTGATCGTGACCACGATGGGCTCGAGCCGGACAGCCCGCAACATGGCGATGAATCCAAACGTCGTGCTGGCCCACGGCGATCCTTCTGATGCGGTGGTGATCCAAGCCGGTGTCATCGACAGCGTCGCCGTCGGCGACTCACCGGAGCTCGCAGGCGATTGGAAGCGGGTGATGGGCTGGGATCCACGCGAGATGTCGGGCTGGATGTTCTTCCGGCTGCGGCCGACCCGGATCCAGGCTTACCGGGGCTATGACGAGATCGAAGGGCGGGACGTGATGGTCCGATCTCGCTGGCTGGCTTGAATTTTCAAACCCGCGGGTAAAATCGAAAGAGTGTCACGCCTCCCGATGTCCGACGCAGATTCGCGGATGGACGGCCGGAGCCAAGGAAAGGGTGGCGCGCCGAGGAGCGCATCGGCTAATGCGTGACGAGGCAGCGCCGGGCCCCTTGACGCAGGCTTCCGCGCCCCTCCCCGGGGTCCCCGCGAAACCGCAGGTTTCGTGGGGTGGGTTGGCGCCCGGCCGTCCAGGCGGCGAAGATGCGAGGACACTCGGGGGCGGGACACTCTAAATGGTGCGCCCGATCCTCACGTTCGAGCATCCGGTGCTGCGTGAAAAGTCCAAAACAGTCACGCGCATCGACGCTTCCATCCACCGGCTGCTCGACGACCTGACCGAGACGATGCTGGCCGCCCCCGGTGCCGGCCTGGCCGCCAACCAGATCGGCGTGGCGCTCCGCGTGTGCGTCGTCAAGGGCGACGACAAGCAGATCTGGGGATTGGTCAATCCCGAGGTGGTGAAGAAGGAGGGCAGCCAGATCGGCTACGAGGGATGCCTCAGCAAGCCGGGCTGGGTGGGCGAGGTCGAGCGCGCCGAGACCGTCGTGGTCAAAGGCCGTAATCGCCGCGGCAAGGAAGTGCGCATCAAGTCCACCGGCTTCACTGCGCGGGCCTTCCAGCATGAGATCGACCACCTCGACGGAGTTCTCTTCACGGACAAGCTGACCAGCCTCGACACGCTGCAGCGGGTAGAGGACCTGGAGGGCGAGGACAAAGAAGAGGCCGTCGCGGCGGCCGCCGGTTAAGACCGCCGTCAACCTCGTCTTCGCGGGTACGGCAGCCTTCGCCGTGCCGTCGCTACGAGCGCTCCATGCAGCCGGACATCAGATCCAGCTCGTGATCACGCAGCCCGACCGACCTGGCCATCGGATGAAATTGACCGAGCCGCCGGTGAAGGTTGCGGCGCGCGAACTTGATCTGGCGATCTACCAGCCGGAAAAGATTCGGGATCCGGAAGCGATCGAGCGGATCCGCCGGCTCGCGCCCGAGCTGCTGGTGGTCGTGGCTTACGGACAGATCATTCCGAAATCGCTGCTGGAGATTCCCAAGCATGGGGCGATCAACGTCCATGCGTCGCTCTTGCCGCGGTGGCGCGGTGCGGCGCCGATCGCGCACGCCATCCTGTCCGGCGACACGGAAACGGGCGTCACGATCATGAGGATGGATGAGCAGCTCGACCACGGGCCAGTGCTTACAGCAGTACCGGTGGCGATCGGGGAATCGGAGGACGCGGCGGAGCTCACACAGCGCCTCGCCCAATTGGGCGCTGAAGTGCTTGTGCGAACCATCGAAAAGCTCGAGGCGATCACGCCTTCGGAACAGGATCATGCCCGGGCGACGTTTGCCTCCCGCTTGAAACGCGAAGATGGGGAACTGGATTGGGATATGGGCGCGCAGGAAATCGATCGGCGCGTGCGGGCGCTCCAGCCGTGGCCTGGTGCCACCCTGCCCACATCACGCGGCAGAGTGAAGGTGCTGAAGGGACACGTCGAAGATGACCGCTATGTGCCGGATGTTGTGCAGCTCCCTGGGAAGAAGCCCGCACCGGCCAAGCAGGTGCTCGGCTGATGGCTGCCAACAAGGAGCGTGACGTCGCGGTCAACCGGCGCGCATACCACGACTACTTCATCGACGAGAAGTACGAGGCGGGCGTGATGCTGACCGGACCCGAAGTGAAATCGGTGCGGAGCGGGCGTGCGAACCTTCGCGACGGCTACGTGCGCATCGATGGCGGGGAGGTATGGTTGGAAAACGTGCACATCTCGCCATACGTCCAGGCCAACGTCTTGCACCAGGAACCGCTTCGGCCGCGGAAGCTGCTGCTCCATCGGAAGGAGATCTCCAGCTTGATCGGGAAGGTCAAGCAAAAGGGCTACACCTTGATCCCGTTGCGCGTGTACTTTGCTCGCAATCGCGCGAAGGTGGAGATCGGTCTGGCACGCGGCAAGAGGCAGTACGACAAGCGCGAGGCGATCGCCGCCCGGGATGCGAAACGAGAGATCGAGAGGGCAATGCGACGTTGAAGATTCGCCAATATCTCGGATCGTCGCGACGATCCGTGGTTTTCACGAACGAGATGTTCGGTTCGTCGCGACGATCCGTGGGGTACT
>DATLKH010000214.1:0-8822 GCA_035538475.1 Candidatus Dormiibacterota bacterium
CAGCGTCAGCGCGGCGTCATCCACCGAGCGGGTGAAGGGCCCGATCTGGTCGAGGCTTGACGCAAAAGCGATCAGCCCATAGCGACTCACTCGTCCGTACGTCGGCTTCATGCCGACCACTCCACACAGGGCAGCCGGCTGCCGGATCGATCCGCCTGTATCGGTGCCGAGCGCGACGATGGCTTCGCCCGCGGCCACCGCGGCCGCGCTGCCGCCAGAGCTGCCTCCCGGGACGCGTGAAAGATCCCATGGATTGCGCGTCGGGAAATACCCGGAGTTCTCCGTCGAGCTGCCCATCGCAAACTCGTCGCAGTTGGTCACGCCGATCATCACCGCTCCAGCGTCGAACAGCCGCCCGACCGCGGTGCCTGTGTACGGCGGTTTGAAACCACGCAAGATCTGCGAACCTGCTGTGGTTTCGACACCTTCGACGCACAGCACGTCCTTCACCGCCAGGGGAATGCCGGCGAGCGGTGGCGGATCGCCCTCTCGCAGCCGGCGGTCCGCTTCGGCCGCTTGCTTCTCCCAAAGCTCCGGAGTGAGGCGCAAAAAAGCCTTGATCCGGGGATCCATGCGCTCGATGCGCTGGACGTGCGCGGTCACCAGCTCGGCGGCCGTGAACGAACCAAGGCGCAAGTGGCGCGCCGCCTCGGTGATGGTCATGCCGGTCAGGTCGTCGGTCACGTCTCTTCTTGAATCGAGGGCACGCGGAAAGAGCCGTCCACCGCGGCCGGCGCATTGGCGAGCGCCTGATCCTGGGTCAGCGATGGACCAGGCTCGTCCTCGCGCAGCTCATGGCCGACTTCGACCACCTGCGCGGTCGGTGGGATGGCTTCGGTGTCGAGCTGCTGCAAGCGATCGATGTGTCCGAGGATGCCGCTCAGCTGCTCGGCATAGAACTCCTCATCACCCGGCTCGAGTCCAAGCCGAGCGAGCATCGCGACGTGGCGGACTTCGTCCTTCGAAAGGGGCATGACAGGAACTAGCTTAGGTCCAGTCTTCGTGTCGACTCTGCGGATAGTCCGGACGTTGTGGTCTCGACGCGCCGCGAAACCGCGCATAGTCCGGACCAAGCGTTTGGTTA
This sequence comes from Candidatus Dormiibacterota bacterium, assembly GCA_035538475.1. Classification (GTDB taxonomy): domain Bacteria; phylum Chloroflexota; class Dormibacteria; order Dormibacterales; family Dormibacteraceae; genus 40CM-4-65-16. The sequence goes on from DATLKH010000214.1 coordinate 1,085, forward strand.
GGTTCGACGCGAGATCAGCATCCTCACGCCGGCAACCGCGGCGGCCGCTGCCAGAACGATTGATACTCCTCCGATCGCGGCAATCGCGACCCGCATGCGGCCCACGGCGGACGGCTCGGCTAGAAACCCGAGCACGAAGATGCCCCAAGCCAGCAAAACGACACATATCACCAGCAACGCGAGCCCGCCCCAGCGGTGGTTGTTCATCGAGGCAGCAGCGCCTTGAACTGGTCCTCGTCGAGGACCGTCACCTTCAACTTTTGCGCCCGCTCCAGCTTCGAGCCTGCCCCTGGTCCGGCCACCACGTAGTCGGTCCGCGAGCTCACGCTGCCGGCAGCCTTCCCGCCGAGCTTGCGCACCAAAGCCTCCGCGTCGGGCCGGGTCATCGTCTCGAGCGTTCCCGTGAAAACGAATGTCTTTCCGGTGAACGGACCTTCGCCGATCGCCTCCGCCGCCTGCGGCCGCACTCCAGCCTTCAGCAGCCTGTCGAGCAGCTCAGCCCCAGGTCCGTCGAAGTACGCGCACACCTCATGCGCCATGTTCGGGCCGACACCCTCGACCGCGCGCAGGGCTTCTTCACTCGCCTTGCGGATGCGGTCGATGCTTCCAAACTCCGAGGCCAGGAGCTGCGCCGTAGCTTCACCAACTTGAGGAATGCCGAGCGCGAATAGGAATCGCCACAGCTCAGGCTCCCTGTGTGCCGCAATTCGGTCGATGAGATTCTGGGCGGACTTGTCGGCGAATCCATCGAGCTCCATCACCTGCTCTTTGCTGAGCCGGTAGAGATCGCTCGGATCCTGGATCATGCCGCGATCGATCAGCTGCGTGACGGTCGCGTAGCCCAGACCCTCGATGTCGATCACCGCCGCGAAATGTCGAAGCCGCTCGAGTCGCTGGGCGGCGCAGAACGGGTTGATGCAGCGATGAGCGATGTATGGCTCCTCGCGCACCACCTCTCCCCCACACACCGGACATCTTGCGGGCATCTTCCAGCCAGTCTTCGGGCTCTTGACGCTGACGATTTCGGGGATCACGTCGCCGGCGCGATGGATCACCACCTTCGCGCCCACGTACACGCCCTTCTCGTTGACCTGCGCTTCGTTGTGCATCGTCACGTTGCGTATGGTCACGCCGCCGACGATCACAGGCTTGACGTGAGCGACTGGTGTCAGGACTCCTGTACGCCCGACATAACAGTCGATCGCCTCGACCACCGTCTCGGCTTGTTCCGGCGCGTACTTGAACGCGATCGCCCATCGTGGCGACCGCGCGACGAACCCCAGCTCGAGCTGCTGGGCGAAGCCGTCGACTTTCACGACCATGCCGTCGATCTCGTACTCGAGCTCGTGGCGGCGCCGCTGCCATTCCGCGTGGTACTCGATGACCTCGTCGATCGTGTGCAGCCTGCGCCGATTCTTGTTGACGCGAAAGCCCATGCCCTCCAGCGTGTCGAGCACGTCCCATTGCGACTTGCACGGACCTGCGGGATCGAGCATGTACATGAAGGTCTGAAGATCGCGACTGGCGGTGACGGTGGGATCGAGCTGGCGCACGCTGCCTGCCGCCGTGTTGCGTGGGTTGACGAAACGCGGCTTGCCCGCCGCTTCCATCTCGCGGTTCAACTTTTCGAAGCCCGCAATCGGGAAGTACACCTCGCCACGTACCTCGAATAAGTCCGGCAAACCCTTCACGGGTGTGATCGTCAGCGGCACGCTGCGAATGGTGCGGACGTTGGCGGTCACGTCTTCGCCCGTCGTTCCGTCGCCACGTGTTGCGGCGCGCTGGAATCGACCCTTGTTGTAGGTCAAGCTCATCGCAAGGCCGTCGATCTTCAGCTCGGCGCAGTACGTGATGTCGTTGCCGGCGATGCTCCGAACCCGCCGGTCGAAAGCGCGGATCTCCGACTCGTCAAAAGCGTTCTGCAGGCTGAGCATCGGCGAGCGATGGCGAACCTTCGCGAACTGGTCTGACGCTTCGCCGCCCACTCTCTGAGTCGGCGAATCCGGAGTCAGCAGGTCGGGACGTTCTTCCTCGATCTGCCGGAGCTCTTTGAACAGCGCGTCGTACTCCGTGTCCGAAACCTCTGGCTGATCCAGCACGTAGTAAGCGCGCTCATACCGGCGCAGCAGCTCCCGCAGCTCATCGACGCGGACGGCGGGGTCGACCGCGACGTGCTTTCGCTTGCTCACTTGGTCAGCGGCGCCAGCATGCCGCTCAGGATTTTCAGCCCGACCTTGTCGAACTTGATCAACAGCTCCTCATCAGTTCGGGTGAGCGTGCTCTTCACCACCGTGCCGGTGCCGAACGATGGATGCGTCACACGATCTCCGCTGCTGAATCGCTGCACCGGCGGAGCCGCGGGTGCCGCTTCGACCTGACGCTCGATGTAGCGCTCCTTGTAGCCCTGTCGCGGAGGAGCGATCGGCGCGCTGCCTCGCGGCGCGGCCAGCAGTGACTGGGGTATGTCGGTCAAAAAGCGGCTGGGAAACGCCGGCTGAGAGCGCCCATAGAGGTGGCGGCGGAAAGCGCAGCTGAGGTACAGGCGGTCCTTGGCTCGCGTCATGCCGACGTAGCAAAGGCGACGCTCCTCCGCCATCTCGGTCGCGGCTCCGCGCAGCCGCGGATTCGCCTCCGACTCTTCGAGCGCGCGCTGGTGTGGAAGCAGCCCCTCCTCCATGCCCACCATGAATACGACGGGGAACTCGAGGCCCTTGACCATGTGGAGAGTGATGAGGGTCGCGCCCTCGCCGTTTTCGTCGTAGGCGTCGACATCGGAAACCAGCGCGACTTCTTCCAGAAAATCCGCCAACCCCTGCGCCGGGTCGCGGTCGTCGAAACTCTCTGCGAGACCGCGCAGCTCGTTCAGGTTCTCGATGCGGGCTTCGCCCTGCGGCGTGCCGTCGAGGTAATGAGCGCGCAGCCCCATGACCTCGATCACATGGTCGACCAGCTCGCTCGGCCGCAGCACGCCCATGGTCGAGCGGACGGACTCGATCTGCGCGCGGAACCCTTGCAGCGGACCGACAGCGGTCTTGGGCACGCCTGGAACCCGACCTGGGTCGGCCAGGATCGACAGGATGTCCGCCTCCGCCTCGCGTGCGTATGAGTTGACGGCGTCGACGGTGACGGTGCCGATCTTCCGCGCCGGCACTGAGACGATTCGGGAGAAGCTGATCGCGTCCTGCGGGTTGAAGCAAAAGCGCATGTATGCGACCAGGTCCTTGACCTCGCGCCTCTCCCAAAAACGGATGCCGCCGACCAGGCGGTACGGGATGCGACGGCGCGCCAGCACGTCTTCGAAAGCACGTGACTGCGCATTCGTCCTGTAGAGCACCGCGAAGTCCGAATAACCGCGGCCTTCGGTTTTGCGCAGACGCTCTATTTCATCCGCGACGAATTCCGCTTCCTCAACCTCGTTGTAAGCCTGGGTCGCCACGACTCTTTCGCCGCCCGCTCGATCGGTCCAAAGCCTCTTGGGCGCGCGTTCGGGGTTGCTGCGGATGACGCTGTAGGCGGTATCGAGGATGGCCTGGCTCGAGCGGTAGTTCTGCTCCAGGTGCACGACTTTGGCGTCCGGGTAGTCCTTCTTGAAGTCGAGGATGTTGCGGATGTCGGCACCGCGAAACCGGTAGATCGACTGGTCGTCGTCACCGACCACCGCGACATTGCGGTGCTCCTGTGCGAGCAGGTTGACGAGCACGTACTGCGCGTGGTTGGTGTCTTGATACTCGTCGACCAGGACATGACGAAAGCGATCTCGCCATTTGGCGAGCGCCTCGGCATCGTCGGTGTAAAGCTCCACCAGCTTCATGATCAAGTCGTCGAAGTCGAGGCCGCCCGACCGGCGCAGGACCTCCTGGTACGAGTCGTAGACGCGGCGTAAGACCTCGTCTTGGTAGCTGCGGTTTGGAATGTCCTCGGGGCGTTTCAGCTCGCTCTTGGCCTGCGAGATGCCCTGGCTCAAGGCGCCGATCGGATAGCGCTTGGGGTCGAGCCTCAGCTCGTCGAGAACTCGCTTCAGCGCCGCCCGGGTGTCGTCCTCGTCGAAGATGACGAAGCTGGGTGTGAGGTTCAGGCGCGCAGCCTCGCGGCGCAGGATCTTGACCGCCGTCGAGTGGAAAGTGCCGACCCACATCTTCTGCGCGGCTTCACCGACCAGGGCCTCTACGCGTGAGCGCATCTCGCGCGCAGCCTTGTTGGTGAAGGTGACCGCCAGCAAGCGGTCTGGCCAGACCCGTCGGGTGGCGATCAAGTACGCGATCCGGGCCGTCAAGACGCGCGTTTTCCCGCTGCCGGCGCCGGCAAAGATCAAGAGTGGACCGTCTCCATGCGTGACGGCTTCCTGCTGGGGAGGGTTAAGGCGGGCGAGCAGCGCTTCGACCTCGGGCTGGGGCGATTCCGATACCACGGCCAATGGAGTTTACCCACGACCGGAATCGGCCAATGGAATGGCTGGAATCGGCCTATCGGGCCGTTATGCTGCTACGGCTTTGGCGCGCGAACTCGATCTTGGAATGCGTGATCGCTTGCTGTACGAGCTGGCGCGCGATCTCAGCTCTTCTCTGGAGCTGGACATCGTGCTCGCCAAGGTGATGGAGCGAGTCATCACCCTGATGAAGGCCTCACGCGGGTTCATCGTGCTCGTCGACCCGGCCACCGGCACGATGTCGGTTCGAATGTCGAGCGGGGTCGATCCTGAAAAGGCCCGCGAGTTCTTGGGCTCGAAGTCGGTGATCGAACACGTGGTCAGGACGGCTCAAGCGGTTGTGTCCACAGATGCGAGCCTTGACGACCGATTCAAAGGCAAACAGTCGGTGATCCTGCAGAACTTGCGCTCGATCATCGCGGTGCCGCTGGTCACGAAAGGCAAGGTGATCGGCGCGGTATACGTCGACAACCCCTTCCGTGCCGCGATCTTCGAAGAGAAGGACATGGAGTTCCTGCAGGCGATCTCGGACCTGGCGGCGATCGCCATCGACAACGCCCGCGCCTACCAGCACTCCGAATACCTGCGCCGGCTGTTCGAGCTCCACGTCAACAAGCAGGTCACTGATTACGTGCTCACCCATTCCGATCCGAACTCGCCGTTTCTGGTCGGGGAGCGATATGAGGTCACCATGCTGACCTCTGACATCGCGGGGTTCTCCACCTTGTCTCGGCGCATGGAGCCGGATGAGCTCGTTCGCTTCTTGAACAGCTACTTCTCGCGCATGATCAGGGTGGTCCTGGCGCACGGCGGCAACATCGACAAGTTCCAGGGCGACGGGATGCTGGTGGTGTTTGGCGCGCCCAACCCGCTGCGCGACCACGCGGCGCGAGCGATGAACGCCGCTCAGGAAATGGTCCAGGAGGTCGTTCTCCTGAACCGAGAGCTCATGGCGAACGGGCTGCCCGAGATTCCGGTTGGTATGGGACTCGACACCGGCGATGTCGTGGCCGGTCACGTGGGGTCGGACGACCGAATGGAGTTCACCCTCATCGGCGTGCCGGTCAACAACAGCGCCTACCTGTCCAAGGTCCGGCCGGCGCGGGTGCTGTTGTCCGAGGCCACCCGCGAGCGGCTGCCCGATGGGATCAGGGTCAGCGAGTACAAGGCCATGCAGCTGAAGGGCGCGGTCAAGCCGCAGCCGATCTACCAGCTGGAGATCTAGCGGGCCCTCCTTTTTATTCGGAGACTATCCGGGGGGAGGTTGGCGCTCTTAGCCCTGGCACTGCCACTGGCTGGGGCCGTCGCGCTGATACAGCCACGCCGCAGCCAGGGAGTTGTACTTCGGATCGAACGGCGAGTAGCCGGCATAAGGGGTGAATGCCCACGTGCTCGGAAGGAACTGAAACAGCCCTGAGGCGCCGCTCGACGAGTTGACCGAGTTCGGGTGGTAGCGCGACTCGCAGTACGCCACGTTGACCGCCCACTGCACCGCTCGGTCGCCCAGGGGCTGGAAAGCGTCGTAGATGTCCTTCGCGATATCGGGCGGAGGTCCGGGATGGTTGCTGAGAGCGGCCACGCGGTCGGCCGCGGCCTGTGCGTCCGCCTGCGCCTGCTGCCGGGCCTGGTAGTCCGCGAGGCCCTGCTTCAGCTCATCCGACCACGACTGGACCTGGGTCATCTGCTGCGCCTGTGCACGCTGTGTTCGCGTTTGCTGCACCACTGAGGCGCGATCGAAGGCGCTCAGCTGAGTGACCGCCACTGTCACGGGCCTGGTTGCCGGCGTATCGAGCCTGGGCAAAAGTATCGCGACCAGCACGACGACCCAAACCAGCACGGCACGAAACAGCGGCAGCAATGCCCGCTCCTCCTTTCTTGCGCCCTACCCCTGGGACGCTTTCAGGCCTGAGCTCGGAGCGAAGACGCGATACAGGACTCGCTCAGGAACCGGGGAAGGTGCCACCTTACCACAGCCCCGGCAACCTTCAGTAGCCGTACGCCGGCGTACCGAACCTCAGAAGAGGTGGGTCAGCTGCTTTCTGAAGAGCTTGCGGCCCTGAGGCTCCGAATACGGCGGCAAGATCGATTTCAGGGCTCCAAAAGCCTCTGCAGTCAGCGCGTTCGGATCTTTGCCGGCCGTCGAGAGGGGCTTGCCGATCACCACTTTGATGCGCTTCCGCAGCCAGAGCTCTTTGGTTCCCGACAGCGCGACCGGCACAACCTGGACACCGGCTTTGATCGCGAAATGAGCGAACCCCTTGTGGAAAGGCAGCAGCTCGCCCTCTTTCGGGCCGTAGTTCGCCTCCGGAAAAATACCCACCGCGCCGCCGATTTCCAGCGCCCGATCGACGTGGTGGAACAGCACCTGGTCGCCGTGGCGTTCGCGCACCACCGGCACATAGCCGCCGGTGGTCCGCACCATCCACCACTGGAACTTGCGCGTGACGAGCAGCGTCGGGTCGGCCAGGAAGTGGAGCCTCGGCTCGATCGGCATCAGCCACAGCAGCGTGAATTCGTCGAGCCAGTTCAAGTGGTTGGCGATCACCACGTAGTTGCCATGTCGCGGGATGTTCTCGCGGCCGGTCACATCGAACGAGAAGAGCAGGCGCAGGATCGGGATCGAGACGATTCTCACCAGTCGGTAAGGCAGGTTGGCGTGCGCGCTTACCGGTATCAGGTCGGCCGCGGGAAGCTCAGTCTTGGTGGCGACGCGAGCAGTCTAAGCCGCGAAGAGCAACCACTCCAGAAATCTGTTGTATGTGCCGAGCGTCCCCTGGATCGCGTAGACCGCGCCTCGGAGCGTGTCCGCTTGAGCTTGCGTCAGCTTGCCGGTCTTCAGGTCCGCGCTGACTTCGTTGAGGAAGGCGTTGAGCTGGTTGTGCGCTGCCATGTCGTCGCCGCGTGCGGCGGCGTCGCCGGCCGCATTCAACTTGGCTAGCAGGCTCTGCTTGCGACCGCCGTCCAACGGCAACCCCTGGATGTATGCCGAGATCTTGGCCAAGGCCTGCTGGGTGGTCTGGACCGTGACCGTGGTGCTGGCCTGACCCACGCCGCCGTCATCGTCCGTCACGGTCAGGCTGACTGGATACGTGCCTGGGCCGGCGTAGGAGTGCAGCGCCGAGAGGCTCGTCGAACCGCCCGCTGGAATCGCGGTCACCGATGACGAGCCGTCACCGAAGTTCCAGGTTGCGGTGTGCGAATCGAGCTTGCCGGGGTCGCTGAAGCTGCCGCCGAAAGTCAGCAGCTCGTTGGAAGTCGTGACGAGTGGGTACGACCCTGTCACTCCGGTGATGGCGGCCGTCGGCGCGACAT
>DATLKH010000215.1:0-2814 GCA_035538475.1 Candidatus Dormiibacterota bacterium
CCAACCGCAACTTCCCCGGCCGCATGGGTCATCCGAAAGCGCAGGTCTATCTCTCGAACCCGGCGGTCGCGGCCGCCAGCGCGGTGGCGGGGGTGATCACGCATCCGAGCGAAGTCCTGAAGGAGATGCCCGCCGCAATCCGATGACGCTCATCGAAGCTGTGGCCCCAAACACGGATCGTCGCGACAATGCCGCGTCACGACGCGCGAAAACCCCGGATCGTCGCGACGATCCGGCGTTGTGCACAATCCGATGACCCTCCCCAAAGTCGTCCGCGGCAAAGCCTGGAAGTTCGGCGACAACATCGATACCGACCAGATCATCCCGGCGAAGTACGCCATCTACTCGCTGGACGAGAAAGAGCTGGGCAAGCACGCCATGGAAGGCGTCCCCGGGCGCGAGCAGTGGGCGGCGCAGGTGGGGGCGGGCGACATCATGGTCGGCGGATCGAATTTCGGCTGCGGGTCTTCGCGCGAGATCGCGCCGGTGGCGATCCGAGGCGCGGGCGTCTCACTTGTGATCGCGGATTCGTTTGCTCGGATCTTTTTCCGCAACGCCATCAACATGGGCTATCCGATCCTTCAATCGCCCCAAGCGGCGGAGGCGATCGAAGACGGCGACGACCTCGAGGTGGACCTCGAAGAGGGAGTGATTCGCAACTTCACCAAGGGCGACGAATATCGCGCCGAAGCCTTCCCTCAGTTCATGACCGAGCTGCTGCGGATGGGCGGTCTGGTGCCATGGGTGCGCAAGCGACTGGAGGAGCGGCGTCGCAACCCGAAGGTAGCCAGTGGATGACATCAAACCCGTAGATCTGCAAGAGCCGCTCGACGAGCTGGCTCGCGATCCCAAACGCTTCTCACACGACCTGCGCTTCCCGCCACCCGAGAAGATCCGCGTCTACGACGACACGTTGCGCGACGGCGAGCAGATGCCTGGAGTCGCAATCACGCCCGGGGACAAATATCAGCTGGCGCGCATGCTCTCCGATATCGGCGTGCACATCATGGACGTCGGGTTCCCCTCGGTCTCGGAAGGCGAACGCGAGACGTTGAGCCTCATCCTCGAAGGCAAGAAGAGAGGAGAGATCCGGAACGATCTCGAAGTCGTGTGCATGATGCGCTCCACCAAAGGCGACATCGACGCGACGATGCGCGTGATCGATGCCCTCGGGCACAAACGCGACGAGGTCACCTACTTCATCTTCACGTCGGCGTCGGACCTGCACGTCAAGTACAAGCTCGGGAGAACGCTCCTGCACCGCGACGGAATTCCTGAATCGGAGTGGCTGGAGCTGCCTGTTTCCTACTACCGCGAAGCCAACCTGCGCATGATGTGCGAAGCCATCGCGTACGCGCGCTCACAGGGCGCGACCGCGATCGAGTTCGGCGGGGAGGACGGCAGCCGTGCCGATGTCGACTACATCGCTGAGATACATCGCGAAGGTCTCAAAGCCGGAGGAACTCGGCCGTCGACGCCCGACACCGTCGGTTGTTATTCGCCCTTTGCGGTCCGTGAGTACATCCCGGCGATCAAATCCGCGGCGCCCGATGCTCCGCTGGTCGTGCACTTCCACAACGACCTCGGCATCGGGGCCTGGAACACGGTCGTCGCCCTGGGTTCAGGGGCGGAGGTTTTCACCACCAGCGTCAACGGCATCGGTGAGCGAACCGGCAACGCGCCAATGCACCAGGTCCTGCTCCAGCTCCGCTACCTGTTCGGCATCGAGATCCCGAATTTCAAGTACGAACGACTGCGCGACCTCGCCCGCTATCTGGAGCGCATAAGCGGCGTGCCGGTGCAGCCGACCGAGCCAGGGATCGGGCTCAACGTCTTCAGCCATGAGTCGGGCATTCACACAGCGGGCATGCTGATCCATCCCGCGATCTATCAGTTCATTCCGCCATCCGACCTGGGTGCGGACATCGCCTACGTCTACGGCAAGCACTCGGGAGCTCTGGTGATCGAGCATGCGCTTCGTCACGCGGGCATCAGGCCGGAGCCGGAGCTGGTCGCCAAGGTGCTGGCCGAGGTCAAGCGAATTCGCGAAGAGCGCGCGGAGCGCAGCGACTTCTCGGAATTCCACCGCCAGTACTACGATCACCTGAACCGAATGGGACTGACTGCAGAAGAGGTGGTCACCATCGCCACCGCGTTTCTGCCGAAACCGACGGCATAGTGGCGACCACCACGCGCGTTGAGCACGCGACCAAGGAGGAGTACCTCCAGCTCCATCGCTGGATGTGCATCGCCAAGGCGCTCGACGATCGCATGCACATCCTCGTCAAACAAGGCCGGGCGCCATTCGTCGGTTCGAGCCGCGGCCACGAAGGCATTCAAGTCGCTTCGACCGCCGCGATCGGTCCGGACGACTGGCTCGTCCCGCACTATCGCGGGCTGGCCAATGCAATCGTCCGGGGCCTGACGATGAAGGAATGGATGCTGGCCGTCTTCGCCAAAGCCGGCGATCCTCTATCCGCCGGACGCAATATTCCCGGCGGCTGCTACAGCTATCCGAAGCTGAAGATCGCGCCGGTCTCGCAAGTGGTCGCGAGCTGGGTTCCAAAAGCCGCGGGCATCGCGTACGCGGCCAAGCTGAAAAGTGAGTCGACGGTCGTGCTCTGCACGTTTGGTGATGGAGCCGCCAGCCAGGGCGCGTTTCACGAGGGCGTGAACTTTGCCGCGGTGCACAAGCTGCCGGTTGTGTTCGTGTGCGAGAACAACAGCTACGCGATTTCAGTACCGATCCGGCTGCAGATGGCGAACGCCAACGTGGCCGACCGTGCCGCGGGATACGGCATGGCCGGCGTGACT
>DATLKH010000216.1:0-3244 GCA_035538475.1 Candidatus Dormiibacterota bacterium
CAGCCGCGCTGTCGTTCTTCGAATGGATCGCGATCGGCTATGGAGATCAAGGCATTCATGTGTCGTGTCTTTGTCCCCAAGGGGTCAAGACCGAAATGCTGGCTGCAGAACGGCACACCGGCCGCGAGTTCCTGACCGCCGGAGCTCTCGAGCCGGACGAAGTGGCCGCCGCCGTGGTTCAGGGGATCCGCGATGAGCGGTTTCTAATCCTTCCCCATCCCGAGGTCGCGGAATATTTCCGGCGCAAAGCGGGCGACTACGACCGGTGGCTCAACGGAATGCGGCGCTTTCGAGAACGCGTTCTCTCAGAATCCCGCTGATGCGCTGGATCGCTCTGGTGGCCGGCGCCGCGCTCATCGTCCTCGCGTTCGCGGCGGCCAGCCGCGTCGCGGATACACGCGAGGGGCTGATCGCCGAAGTGATCACATTGCTGGCCGGCGTCACCGGTCTGAGCCTCGTCACCTATTCCTTCTTTGCGCGAAAGCGTCCAGATGCCGAAAGCCGACCTGCCGAGACGAGACCAGGTCTCGTTCACAGAACAGGTTCTTCGCGTGACCTCTGGGTGGGCATCGCTGGAGTCGCGCTTTCGATTGCGCTCCTGGCCGGGCTGGGCTTCAGCGGTGGGATGCTGTGGGCCGGGCTTGGCTTCCTGCTTCTTCTCCCGATGCTCGCCGGAAGCGTGCTCTTGTGCTGGCGCGCTCTGCGCCCTAATCCCTGAGCGACAGGATCTCGCCCACCAGATAGAGCGAACCGCAGACCAACACGTTGCCCTCGGGGCCGGCCAATTCCCTCGCCGCATCCAACGCGCTGGCGGCTGGATGGTCCGCATGACCACCAGGTCCGAAGAGCTGAGCAAGGCTTTCGGCACGCACCGCGTGTCCGCGTGCGCTCGCGGCTTCCGTGAAGACCGCCGCATGAGGCCGGAGCGTCTTGAGCGCCGCGAGCAACTGCACCGGGTCGCGCTCGCTCAGCATGGCGAAGACCACGACCAACCGTTCGTCATCGATCAGCTGCCGCAGCGCCGCACCTGATTTCACGATCGCGGCTGGATTGTGTCCGCCATCGAGGATGACGCGCGGATTTTGCGCGATCACCTGCAGCCGCCCCGGCCAGCGTGTGGTGGCCAGTCCAGCGTGGATCGCATCATCGCTGCCCGCGTCGAGGAGGTGGGCCGCAGCGACCGCCAGGGCGGCGTTGGCCGGTTGATAGTCGCCGAGCAATGGAAGTTCGAGGTCGTGGTGTTCGAAACCAGGACCTCGCACGCTCAGCCGGTAACCGCTCCATCCGTACGATGTCGATTCGACAACGATTTCCTCGTCGAGCCGCCACAGGTCCGCGTCCATCTCGGCGGCCCTCTGCGTCACGATCTCCAGCGCTTCGCCTTCTGCCCCGGTGATGACGTGATTGCCGCGCTTGACGATCGCTGCCTTCTCCCGCGCTATCTCACCGATCGTGTCGCCGAGATATTTCTGATGATCGAGATCGACGTTCGTGACCATCGCGAGACCGAGGTCGAGCGCATTGGTCGCGTCCAGGCGGCCGCCGAGCCCCACCTCACACACGAGCCGGTCCACTCGTGGCGCCACGTAGGCGACGGCGATCGCGGTCAACATCTCGAACTCGGTCGGCGGACCGAGGTCGACGGCCACGGCGTCGAATACGGGCGTCAAAGTTTCGAGCGTGTCCACGAATTCCCTCTCGCTGATCGGTTGACCGTTGACCTCGATCCTTTCCGTGTAAGAAACAAGGTGAGGCTTGGGCATGAAGCCCACGTTGCAACCGGCCGCACGCAGGATCGAGCTCAAGCAGGCGCCGGTTGAACCCTTGCCGTTGGTTCCTGCGATGAGCACGCCATTCAGCTCCCGATCAGGCGCGCCCAGCCGATCCAGGACGGCGCGCGTGCGCTGAGTCCCGAGCTTCATCGCGAAGCGCCCCTGATGAGAGATGTATTCGAGCGCTTGCTCGTAGTTCACTTTTTCATTTTCGCGTCGCGGTCGGGAGCGCTAGGATGCGCCGCGATGGCACTGCCGTCTTATCACCATACGTCCTACCCCAGCGCATGGCTGGCGGGGGCCGCGGGATTCCTTTACTCCGTCTCTTTCGTGCTGATCGCGAAGGCGTCGCCCGGGCTGGGCAACGGATTGAGTGGGTTCTTTTTGCTTATCGGTGGAATCTTTGGCGCGAGTGCTCTGCTCGGCCTCTACATGAAGCTGGAGCCGGCCGCCGGCGGGTACGCGCTCTGGGCTGTGATCTTCGGCGTCGCTGGCGCCATCGTCGCCGCCCTGCATGGAGGCTATGACCTCGCCAACGCCATCCACCCTCCCGGCCAGAACAATCCGTTCCCAAGCGCCATCGATCCAAGAGGTTTGGGCACCTTCGGCTTCGCCGGCATCTCGCTGCTGGCGTTCGCCTACGTGATGGGCAGAGACGTCAGCTTTCCCGTGCGTCTCAGCTATCTCGGCTACGTATCCGGGGCTTTGTTGGTTCTGATCTACATGGCGCGGCTTGTCATCTTGAACGCGTCGAGTCCACTGGTCTTGATTCCGGCCGGGCTCGAAGGCTTCATCGTCAATCCCGCCTGGTACATCTGGCTTGGCTTTGCCCTGCGCCGAGAGGTCGCCCGCTAAGGACGCCGGCGAACCTCGGCCTCGTACGTGTTCTTGATCAGCATCGCGCGGGTCATCGGTCCAACTCCGCCCGGGTTGGGAGTCAACCAGCCCGCGACTTCTTCGACGCCAGGCCCGAGATCGCCAACCTGCTTGCCTTCGACCCAGTTCGTGCTGACGTCAACCACCGCAGCCCCGGGCTTGATCATCTCTTTGCTGATCAGCTTCGCGTGGCCGGCCGCGGCGACCAGGATGTCTGCGCTCTTCGTATGGCTGGCGAGATCTTTGGTGCGCGTATGACAGAGCGTCACGGTCGCATTCCGTTTGAGCAGCAGCAAGGCCAGCGGTTTTCCGACCAGATTGCTCCGCCCGACGACAACTGCGTTCGCACCTTCTATCTGCACACCTGACCGATCGAGCAGCACGATGATCCCGGCCGGCGTGCACGGCTCGACGCCGCCCGGCATGTTGAGGGCCACCAGGCCCGCATTGACGGGATGAAATCCGTCGACGTCTTTGACCGGATCCAACGCCATGACGATTCGGCCCATGTCGATCTGGGGCGGCGCCGGCTGCTGAATTAGGATCGCGCTGACGTCTTCGTCGCGGTTGAGCCGGTCGACGAGCGCGAGCAGCTC
>DATLKH010000217.1:0-3814 GCA_035538475.1 Candidatus Dormiibacterota bacterium
GAAAAGCAGCTTGGGTGGAGGCCGCGGACTTCATTCGAACAGCTCGTGCGAGAGATGCTGGAGAACGATCTGAAGCTCGAAGGCGTCGATCCGGCGAAGCACTTGAAGGCAGCCACGCCGGCGCAGAAGACGAGTGCGAGCTAAGCGCACCTCTCCATCCCCGGATAGTCGCGGTGGTCTCAAGCAGTGGTTGCACCACTGGCTGCTGCTGATTGTCGCAATAGCTCGGCCATCTTTTGGGCCGGATTCTTCCAGCTGAGGGTTTGTCGCGGTCTCCCGTTAAGGCGGTCGGCGACCATATCCAGCTCGGCCTGAGTAACCCTGGCCAAGCTGCGTCCCTTTGGAAAGTACTGGCGTAGCAAGCCGTTGGTGTTCTCATTGGTGCCGCGCTGCCAGGGGCTCTTGGGGTCGCAGAAGTAGATGGCGACGCCGGTCTCGATAGTGAAGCGTGAGTGCTGTGACATTTCCATGCCTTGGTCCCAGGTCAAGGAGCGACGCAGGCTCTCGGGCAGACGGACGATGGTTTCAGCGAGGCGCTCGCGAACAGCCTCGGCACCGAAGCGACCGTCGGGCAGGGTGAAGAGCATGAGGTAGCGAGTTGTTCGCTCGACCAGGGTGCCGATTGCATCGGTCGGCTTGCCCTGGAGGAGGTCGCCCTCCCAGTGTCCCGGCACTGCGCGGTCGGCCACCTCAGCTGGGCGCTGGCTGATCATGATTCGGTCTTGGATCTGACCCCGGCCGTCGGGCAGCTGCTTACGCGCCTGGCGGACGAAATGCCGCTGGCGCAAATGCTTGACCAGCTCCTTGCGCAGTGTGCCGCGGCTCTGGACGTAGAGCGAGAGGTAGATGGTCTCGTGTGATATCTGCATCTCGGGCTGGCCTGCAAACTCAACCTTGAGCCAAGCCGAGATCTGCTGCGGAGACCAGTCGAGCTGGAGGCGAGCCTCGACCTCGGAGCGCAGCCGAGGTGAAAGCGCAAGTTTGCTCAGCTTCGGCCGGCGCCGACGTTGCGTCGCGGCACGCTCGGCCTCTATGGCTCGATAGCGCTTCCGTCCTCCATTACGACCGACATCGCGCGAAATTGAGGAAGGCGCGCGCCGGAGTCGGGCGGCAATCGCATGGCAGGAGTCACCGGCTGACAAGCCTCTCGAGATCTCGTCGCGCTCGTGCATGCTCAATTCGCGCACGGACTGTTTGGGTGGCCGTGGTTGGACGCCTCCCGTCTTGTTGACATAGGCACGAATCACAGCGTGATCCCGCCCGATGTGCCGAGCGATTACGCTCAGCGACTCGCCCTGGCGACGTCTATCCCATATCTCGGCCTTCTCGGCCTCGCTCAACCGTGACCACTTCTGCATCGAGCACCTCCTGCGTTTTCGGAGGCATTAGGGTCCTCCTGTCCCAGCAGTGGTGCACTGACCCCTTGAGGCGGCAGCGACGATCCGGACGTTGCTGGCCTGGTAAGACCTACGCTCCGATCAGCCTCGCGATCAGCATGCGCTGAACTTCGGACGTCCCCTCTCCGATCTCGTTGATCTTCACGTCGCGCCAGTAGCGCGCGACCGGATAGTCCTCCATGAAGCCGTACCCGCCATGAATCTGCACGGCGCTGTCCGCCGCGCGCTTCGAAGCCTCGGATGCGTACAGCTTTGACATCGCGGCCAGCATGCGCACTTCATCGGTCGTCTCCCGGCCGGTGCCCGCATACGCAACTGCCGCGCGGTAAACCATCGTCCGCGCCAGCTCGGTCTCAGTCGCCATGTCGGCGAGCTTGAACTGAATCGCCTGATGCTTGGAAATCGGCTGGCCGAAGGTGCGCCGCTCTTTCGCATACGCGAGCGATGCATCCAGGCATGCTTGCGCCAGGCCGACCGAGAGCGCGGCAATCGCGATGCGGCCGCCGGTCAGAGTGTGCAGGAATTGACGGTATCCCCCGCCTCGCGGTCCCAGCAGGTTTTCCGCCGGCACTTCGCAGTTCTCGAAGCTCAGCGGGTGCGTGTCGGATGAGTGCCAGCCGAGCTTTCGATACGAAGGCAGGACGTGATAACCGGGAGTTCCGTTGGGGACCAGGATCGCGCTGATCTCCGGCTCGTTCCCACCTCGGCCGGTCACCGCGGTGATCGTCACGCCGGCGGAGATGTCGGTGCCCGAGTTGATGATGAACTGCTTCGCGCCGTTGATCACCCACTTTCCGTCACGCGACATCGCCCGTGTCTTGGCGGCGCCGGCATCTGACCCGGCTTCCGGTTCGGTCAGGCCGAAGGCCCACAGCTTTCGACCGGCCATCAGTTCGGGGAGCCAGCGCTGCTTTTGGTCATCCGTGCCGAACTCGTAGATCGGCGAGATCCCAAGACTGACCGCCGCCTCGAGGGTGATTCCGACTCCGGCATCCGCCCGCGAAATCTCTTCGATGGCAATGCACAGGGACAGAAAGTCGGCTCCGGCGCCGCCGTAGTCGGTCGCGAAGGGCAGCCCGAAAAGACCCAGCTCGCCCATCTGGCGGACGATGTCGTAACCAAACTTGTGATGCCGGTCGAGATCGTCCGCCGCGGGAGCGACCACCTCGCGCGCGAAGTCGCGACAGGTGTCGCGAATCGCTTGTTGCTCTTCGCTCAGATTGAAGTCCAACTAGGAGTGTTCCGCTTCAGAGATCCGCCGCCATAGTTGCGGCATCGGCGGCCGGAGCCAAGGAAAGGGTGGCGCGACGAGGAGCGCACCCGTTGGTGCGTGACGAGGAGGCGCCGGGCCCCTTGACGCAGGCTTCAGCGGCGAAGCCGCCCGGCGGCCTAGGCCGCAAATATGCAAGGAACTTCTGGAGCGGAACACTCTAATTACCGAGAACGAAAACCTTGAGCGCCCAGTTGAACAGGATCGCGCTGCTCACGCCAATCCACAGAAGCCGCCACTGCATCCTGCTCAGCTGAGGAACCCACGTCCGTCCGGTCACGGCGCCGAAGCCAAGACCGGCGATCGCCGTAAACGTGCCCGCGAAAAGGAGCGGGCCAAGCGGATAGAGCCGGACCGAATCGCTCAGATTGCCTAGCCACATGTACGCGAACGACCGCGTGCCGCCGCAGAAGGGACAAGGATGACCGGTCAGGTAGTAGAACGGGCAGGGCGGCGCACTGATATGGGCGGCGTGCAGAGCCCAGAACACCCGGGTGTACGTCAGCCACAGCACAAGACCGCCGATCATCAGCAAGTCGCGCCTGCGGTCGCTTGGCAGCGCGGGCGTGAACGCGATCGGCGGCGTGCTCATTGAAGCAACCCAACAATTTGATCTGTCGTTTCCGCGACGGCAACTCCCGCCTTCCGAAACGCTTCTTCCTTGCTCTTCGCGGTTCCGCGATTGCCGGAGATGATTGCGCCCGCGTGGCCCATGCGCTTGCCCTCTGGGGCGGTGCGGCCGGAGATGAAAGCGACCGTCTTGAGCCGCGAGCCCCGGGCCAGCAGCTCCGCGGCGTGCTCTTCATCGCTGCCGCCGATCTCGCCGATGATCACGAGGTGCGTGGTCGATTGGTCTTTTTCGAAGAGCTGCACGACATCGCTGAAGGTCAGGCCGAGCACCGGGTCACCGCCGATTCCGACGATCGTCGATTGACCCATGCCGGCGGCGGAAAGCGCTGAACCCACCTCATAGGTCAACGTGCCGCTGCGCGAGACCATGCCCACCGATCCAGGTTTGGTGATGCGCTGGGGGATGATGCCGATCTTGGCCTGACCCGGCGTGATCAACCCAGGACAGTTCGCGCCGATCAGCCTTGTCCGGGGGTGGCCGCGCAGGAAGTCTTTGACCTTGATCATGTCCTGGATC
>DATLKH010000218.1:0-4339 GCA_035538475.1 Candidatus Dormiibacterota bacterium
GGCAAACACCGCTACCTCGTTGGCAATCGCGAGTTCATGAAGCAGCGCGGCGTCAGGGTGCCGCGGCACGTGAACGGGAAGGGTCTGTCCGAGGTCATCGTCACCTCGCGGGGGCAATGTCTCGGAGCGATCGTCTTCACCGACGAGCCACGTCCCGAAGCCGCAGGCATCGTCGACGGCCTGCGCCGGCGGGGGGTCAGGCGAGTGGTCTTGCTGAGCGGCGATACGCCCGTCGCAACCGAACGCGTCGCGAGCTCTCTCGGCATCCAAGACTGGAGAGCGCGAACGTCACCCAAGGAGAAGGCGGACTTCGTACGGGAGCTCAAGAAAGAGGGTCATGTCGTCGCGGTGGTTGGTGATGGGGTCAACGACTGCATGGCGTTCACGTTCGCCGATCTTTCCATCGCGATGAGTGGCGGCGCCGATGTGGCACGTGCCCACTCGGACGTCGTGCTGCTCGATGACCGGCTCGAGCTGCTGACGACGGCCATCGACCGGTCCCGCGAAAGCCTGAACATCATGAATCAAAACCTCGCGTTGATCGCCGCGCCAAATGCGATCGGTCTCGGAGGCGCAATCGCAAGCGGCATGAATCCGGCCGTCGCGGCATTCCTCAGCAACGGATCGGCGGTCGTCGCCGCCGCCAACGGACTGCGGCCGCTGTTGCGGAAGGCAAAACCAGACCAGGCCGCATGAACGACGTTCTCCTGATCGCCGTACGGGTCCTTGCGAGCGGAGCGCTCGTGGCCGGTTTCGCAATTCTCGGCGACGCCTTGAAACCAAAGATGTTCGCCGGATTGTTTTCTGCCGCTCCCTCAGTGGCGACAGCAAGCCTCCTCGTGACTGGGCTTGCGATGGGTCCGGCCAAGGATGCGACATACGCAAGAGGCATGATCGCCGGCGCCGTCGGCCTCGTTTTCTACAGCCTGGCGGCGGCTCTTCTGTGCAAGCACTTGAACGCGGTGATCGGCAGCGTGCTCGCGTGGGTCGCGTGGCTCGTGCCGGCGGGCGCTGCGTACTGGGTGTTTCTGCATTGAGAAGTGAGCTCGTGCCGAAGGCCGACCCGGGCAAGATCAAGAGCGAGCGCTTTAGCGACTATGCGATCCGATTCCTTTTTGGCGCCGGAATCGCACTCGTCGCGGCCGTGGTCGGAATGAAATTGGGACCCAAGGCCGGCGGAGTCCTGCTCGGATTCCCGGCAATCCTGCCGGCATCGCTGACGCTCATCCAGAAGAAAGAAGGCAAGAACGAGGCATCGATCGACTCCATCGGTGCTGTCCTCGGCGCGACCGCCTTGATCGTCTTCGCCGTGGTCGTCGCGGTCGCGGCGACCGGCTGGGGGGTGCTGCCTGGACTGCTGACGGCGCTGATCGTCTGGCTGCTTGTGGCCGTGGGCCTCTACTTCGCCGTCGCGCTGATCTTCGAGCGCGAATTCACCGCCCCCTAGGAATCGGTCCTCACCTCCGAACCGTCCTGGGCCCACCGCGTGTGATACGAGCCTTCGCGATCGATCCGGTGGTAAGTGTGCGAACCGAAGTAGTCACGCAGACCCTGGATGAGGTTCGCCGGCCCCCGGGCGCGCCGATACCCGTCGTAGTACGCGAGCGAGGAAGCGAAAGCCGGGATCGCAACCCCCGAGTCGACCGCCGCTTTGACCACCCGGCGCCACGCATCTTGTGCCTCGGCAAGCGCTTCGCGAAAAAACGGCGCGAGCATCAGGCTCGGCAGCTCTGCCTCGTTTTCGTATGCCTCTTTGATGTGGCCGAGAAACCTTGCGCGGATGATGCAGCCGCCACGCCAAATGGTTGCGAGCGAGCCGAGATCCAGATTCCAGTTGAACTCCTTCGAACCCGCGGTGAGGTGCTCGAAGCCCTGGGCATAGGCGACGATCTTCGAAGCGTAAAGCGCATCACGAACATCGTCGACGAGACTATTCGATCCTTTCGCACCGCTTGGCCCGCTGAGGATCTTGGAGGCCTCTGCTCGCTGTGACTTCTGACTCGACAGTGTGCGCGCAAACACGGCCTCGGTGATTCCCGTGAGCGGCACACCCAGCTCAAGCGCCGATTGGCTCGTCCATCGACCGGTGCCTTTTTGCTCCGCCTCGTCCTCGATCGCGTCGACGAGTGACGACCTGCCATCGACATCCCGCTTGGAAAGCACGTGCGAAGAGATCTCGATCAGGTACGACTCGAGCCGGCCCTGGTTCCACTCGCGAAAAATCGCTGCAAGCTCATCAGCTCGAAGACCGAGAGCGGTGCGCAGCAGATCGTAGCTCTCGGCGATCAGCTGGATGTCTGCGTACTCGAT
Organism: Candidatus Dormiibacterota bacterium; assembly: GCA_035538475.1. GTDB lineage: Bacteria > Chloroflexota > Dormibacteria > Dormibacterales > Dormibacteraceae > 40CM-4-65-16. The sequence goes on from DATLKH010000218.1 coordinate 2,311, forward strand.
TCCGTTGTGCACCATTTTCACAAAGTGACCGGCGCCATCAGTGCCGATGTAGGCGCTGCATGGAACTCCATCCACTTTGGCAGCGATCGAGTTCAACATCTCCTCCACCCGCGCGTAAGAGTCGCGAGTGCCACCGGGCATCAAGCTCGGACCACGCAGCGCGCCCTCCTCCCCGCCCGAGACTCCGCAGCCTATGTAGCCGAAGCCCATCTGCTCGAGCGTAGCGGCGCGACGGCGCGTGTCCTGGAAGAAGGAATTGCCACCGTCGATGATCAAGTCGCCGCGTTCGAGCACCTTCGTCAGGGCGTCGATGGTCTGATCCACGGGCGGGCCCGCGTTGACCATGACGAGGACTGCCCGCGGCGGCTCGAGGGCTTTGGCCAGTTCGTCGAGCGTCGCTGCGGCGGTGAAGTCGCCGTCGGCACCGTGCTCCGCCATGAATTCTTCGGTGCGGCGGTGCGTCCGGTTGAACACGGCGACATGAGCTTTGCGCGATGCGAGATTGCGGGCGAGATTGGAGCCCATGGTGCCGAGACCCACGACACCGATCTCCTTTTCCGGCATGCTCACACCTTAATCAAGTGAGGTCGCCGGCACAGAAGGCCGACAAGCTGCTGATTCTCAGCCCGCATGCGGGAACGATGACCGAGGACATCGAGGCCAAGCTGCGGACCGCGTTCGAGGATCACCTGACCATTGACTTCGATCCACGTCAGGACTTCGAGAAGCTGATCACGCCGGATGCGCGGGTGATCGTGGCCGGTGGCGATGGCACCATCGAAGCCATCGTTCGCAGGCTCGCCGATTCCGATCATCCACTTGGAATCTTGCCGATGGGATCCTTCAACAACCTCGCGCACGCACTGGGCCTGACAGGCGACCTCGACCAGGCGATCGAGGCCGCGCGCATCGGGCTCCCACGGGCCATCACGCTCGGTCGCGTCAACGGTCACGTCTTCGTGGAGGCATGCGCGGTCGGTGTGTTTGGGGACGCGATCGTTCTGGGCGAGTCGGCGAAGGATCTGGCCTTTGGCGCGGTCGTCGCGAAGCTCGGTGACGTGCTGCAGGCCAGCCGGTTTCACTACTCGCTGACAGGCGACTTGAGAGGCGAGGGCGAGGCGATGTCGCTCGTCTTCAGCAACACGGCATCGATCGGCATCCAATTGCCGGTCAGCTCGGCGACGCCAGTCGATCCGTACCTCGAGTTTTCCGCCGACGCCGGAAGGACGCGCACCGACATCGTCGCTCGATTTGTCGCCTCGACGCTGCTCGACAAGCACGCGGAAGAGGAGATGGGGCGGGTGTTGCGGTTCCGCAAATTGCGTGTCAAGACGCGACCGAGGGTTCGGGTTTATGCAGACAACCAGCTCGTCGCCCGGACGCCCGCGACGATTGCTGCCGAGGTAAGCGCGCTGAAGGTCCTCCTGCCGGTCTCCGGCAACCACAAGTAAGTCCTGGGCTGGTCGCGTTTCCGCGGTAGGGGAATCAGCGGGAATTGGAAATCGACAGCCGTCGCATCCGGCGTCTGATCCAGCGGCGCACTCCGCGCGGACGCGTTTTGGACCGGGCGGTTCGGCGCCAGCAGTGGCTCGACCCGGTCGCGAAATCGACGCAGTCCGCCGTCGGCGCCGTCTACAGCGCGCTGGGCGCGCCCGGTCAGCTGGTCAGGGACTTGCTCCACGGGACCAAAGGGCTCGGCCATCCGCTGCACCCGGTGCTGACCGACATACCGATCGGCGCGTGGTCGGTCGGCGTCTTGGCCGACTGGCTGTTCATCGCCACAGGCCGCGTGCCGCCCGTGGCCGGCGACCTGGCTCTGGCGATCGGACTGGCCGGCGCGATCCTGGCGGTGGTCAGCGGCTACACCGATTTCCACGACACCGCCGGGCAGGAGAGCCGGGTGGCGATCGTGCACGGGCTGACCATGACGCTGGTCGTGGTGGCAGATGTGGTTTCGCTGGTCATGCGCCTCGCCTCGCCTGGTGCGCGTGTGGGCGCGATCGCGTTGTCGACAGTCGCGTGGGCGGTT
>DATLKH010000219.1:0-1866 GCA_035538475.1 Candidatus Dormiibacterota bacterium
GGGACCGCGGCTGAACTTGTGGCGCTTGACGAGGCCCTGGAAGCCTTTGCCTTTGCTGGTGCTGGTGACGTCGACGAGCTCGCCTTGCTTGAAGATGTCGGCCTTGAGCTCTGCGCCCTGCTCGACTCCGCTGTAGTTGCGGATTTCGACGACGTGGCGGTGGGGCTCGAGGTTGGCTTTCTTGAACTCGCCGGTTTGGGGTTGGTTGAGCTTGCCTTCCTTGACCGTTTCGAACGCAAGGCGCACCGCTGAGTAGCCGTCCTTGTCGGTCGTCTTCAGGCCCAGGACTTTGCACGGACCGGCCTCGAGCACGGTGACCGCGCTCGTGGTGCCGTCGGGGTTGAAGAGCTGGGTCATGCCCAGCTTCCGCGCGAGAAGTCCTTTCACTTCGTCATCAGCCCTTGATCTCAATGCTCACGCCGGCTGGAAGGGAAAGGCGCATGAGTGCGTCCACGACCCTTGGATTGGGATCGAGGATGTCGACGATGCGCTTGTGGGTGCGCATCTCGAATTGCTCGCGGGAGTCCTTGTCGATGAACGGTGATCTGATGACGGTCAGCTTGGAGATTTCGGTCGGGAGCGGGATGGGGCCGGCAGTGCGCGCGTTGGTACGGCGGGCGGTGTCGACGATCTTGTCCGCCGCCTGGTCCAGGACCCGATGGTCGTATGCCTTCAGTCGGATCCGAATCTTCTGCGCCACTGCCTTGCCTTTCCTTTTATCCCTGTGTTACTTGACGACCTCGGTCACCACGCCGGCGCCGACGGTCTTTCCGCCTTCGCGGATGGCGAACCTGAGTCCCTGCTCGATACCGATCGGCTCGCCCAGGGTGATGTCCATGACGACGTTGTCGCCGGGCATGGTCATCTCGACACCCTCGGGAAGCTTCACCTCGCCGGTCACGTCGGTGGTCCGCATGTAGAACTGCGGGCGGTAACCGGTGAGGAACGGCGTGTGCCGGCCACCCTCTTCCTTGCTCAGGACGTAGACCTGGGCCTTGAACTGAGTGTGAGGCGTGATGGTACCGGGCTTCGCGAGCACCTGTCCACGGACGACGTCCTCGCGCTTGATGCCTCGCAGCAACGTGCCGACGTTGTCTCCGGCCTGGCACTCATCCATGTCCTTGTGGAACATCTCGATTCCGGTGACGACGGTTTTCGAGCTCTGCGGCTTGATGCCGACGATCTCTATTTCCTCGTTCCTCTTGAGCTTGCCGCGCTCGACACGTCCCGTGGTCACGGTGCCGCGACCTTCGATGGTGAACACGTCCTCGATCGGCATGAGGAACGGCTTGTCGACGGGCCGCTCCGGCTCGGGGATGTAGGTGTCGACGGCGTTCATCAGCTCGAGGATCTTGGGCGTCCACTCGGGATCGCCCTCGAGGGCCTTGAGAGCCGAGATGCGCACGATCGGGATGTCGTCGCCGGGGAACTCGTAGCGGTTGAGGAGCTCGCGGAGGTCGAGCTCAACGAGCTCGATGAACTCTTTGTCGTCGACCATGTCGCACTTGTTGAGCGCGACGACGAGGAACGGCACGTTGACCTGGCGCGCGAGGATGATGTGCTCGCGGGTCTGCGGCATCGCGCCGTCGTTGGCGGCGACGACGAGGATCGCGCCGTCCATCTGGGCCGCGCCGGTAATCATGTTTTTGATGTAGTCCTGATGGCCGGGGCAGTCCACGTGCGCGTAGTGCCGCTTCTCAGTCTCGTAGTCCACATGCGTGATCGAGATCGTGATGCCGCGCGCCTTCTCTTCCGGCGCCTTGTCGATCCTGTCAAATGGTGTGAACTCGGCCAAACCCTTCTCGGCCAGCACCTTCGTGATGGCGGCCGTCAGGGTCGTTTTGCCATGGTCGATGTGGCCGATGG
>DATLKH010000220.1:0-3324 GCA_035538475.1 Candidatus Dormiibacterota bacterium
CAACCTTGAATCCATCTGGGCCCAGGTAGCCCTCGATTCCATCCTTGGTCGTCCACACCTCCCAGACCTCATCGGGCGTGGCATCGAAGGTGCGTTCGAGCGTGAGCTTGGGGCGTTGCGTCACGCGACGCGCGTCCCTCGGTAAGCGCGCTCCAACTCAGCGATGTCGAGCTTTTTCATCTTCAGCATCGCGTTCAAGCAAGCCTCGGAGTTGCCGGACTTGGCGTCGGTCAGCATCTGACCGAGCTGCTCGGGCACTATCTGCCACGAAACCCCGAAGCGGTCCTTCAGCCAACCGCACGGACCCTCCTCACCACCGTCGGCGGTGAGCTTCGACCAATAGCGGTCGATCTCATCCTGGGTCTTGCAGGTGACGTCGAGCGAGATGCCCTCGCTGAAACTGAAGGTCTCGCCACCGTCGAAAGCGCGGAACTCCCGACCGTCCAGCTCGAAGATCGCCCCCAGCAGCTGGCCCTTGCGGAGTGGGCCCGCGTCAGCCTCGACGCGCGAGAGCTCGATGATCGTCGAGTTCGGGAAGAGCGAGACGTACAGGTTGACCGCCTCTTCGGCGCGGTCCTTGAACGTAAGGCAGGTTCGGACACGGTTGGTCATTTCTGCTTCTCCTTTTGCTTTCTGCGCCGCTCCAATTCGGCGGCCACTCGATCGAGGCGCCCCTCCCAGATCGCCTTGTATCCGGTGACGAACTCGGACAGCTCGCGAAAAGGTTCCGGCCTCAGGGCGTAGAGCCTGCGCCGGCCCTCGGGGCGGACGACGACGAAATTTGCGTCTTCGAGGATCTGCAGCTGCCTCGATACGCCGGGCTGCCCGATGTCGACGACCCTGACCAGATCACCAACCGAACGCTCTCCACCCCGCAGTGCGTCCACGATACGGCGGCGGGTTGGGTCGGCGAGGATCTGGAAAACATCAGGCACGACCATATATTACTCTAGCGATATATTTCGTGTCAACAATATGTTTAGCCGACTGGCTGCAGCTTCCGAAGCTCGGGCAAGACCTCGGCCATCTTTTCCGCGATCGAAACCGCGCTTCCGCTCACCCTCACGCCGGGCAAATACATGACCTGTTCGGTGACGCCGAGCTCGAGCATTTCGCCGGAGACCTCGAGGAGCCGGTCGCGGTCTTGGCCGTCCCAACCCAACTGCACCGAGAGACGGACAGACGAGGGATCCCTGCCGACTTCCGCGCACGCCTTCTCGAAACGCGAGAGATGCGCCTTGACCTGATCTCGGTCACCGCCTGACAGATTCCAGACGTCAGCGTGGCGCGCGATCAGGCGGAGCACCATTTCGCCCTGCCCGCCGATCCAGAAAGGAGGATGGGGCTGCTGTATCGGTTTGGGGTTAGCGATGGCGTCGGTGTAGTGGTAGTAGCGCCCTTCGAAATTGGTCCGCTCCTCGGTGAAGAGCGACTTGATGATCCGCAGCGATTCGCTCAGCCGGCCGACACGATGGTCGAGCCCTTCGATGCCGTACATCCTGTGCTCGACCTCAGCCCACGCGGCGCCGATGCCAAACTCAAGCCTCCCTCCGGAGAGGTGGTCCACGGTGACGGCCATCTTGGCCAGCACGATCGGGTCGCGGTACGTGTTGCCGGTGACCAGGCAGCCGATGCGCACGCGCTTGGTGGCCTCAGCCATCGCGGCTTGAAGCGCCCAGCCTTCGTAGATCGGACGGTCGGGACCGCCACCGCCGATCGAGGCGAGGTGATCGAAATCCCAGACGTGATCGAAGCCGCCTTCGTCGGCGATCCGCCAGACAGCCCGCAGCTCTTCGATCGTGATCGCCTGCCCCGAGGCCTTTAACCCGAAGCGGAGCGGATGTGCCACGTCCTAGTGATACCGAAGCCGGGTGACGCGGACCGGAAATCGATACCTCTTTTCGAAGCCTTCGACAGTCCCTCCGAGATCACGAATGTCCTGCCTGTATTTGCGGAGATAAGCTCGCGCGCGTCCGGGCGGCCTCGATTTGAGGATGGTGGCTCGGCCCGAGATCCGCACGACGTCATCCCCGGCCTCGTCACTGTTGAGATGAAGCTGGACATACGGGTTCTGGCGGATGTTTCGGACCTTGACGCCGTCCTGCGACATGACGAATAACGAATCGCCGTCCCAGTGAAACCAGACGGGAACGGCTTGCGGGCGGCCGTTTCGGCCGGAGGTCACGAACCAGATAACCTTCTCGTTCTTCAGCCTCGCCCGAACGTGCCTGTCCACCCTCGCTACAGTTTCGCCGATCTTCAAATCGGGCAAAGTTATTCCGAGATGAAGAAGACAGCAGTCCAGAAGAGCGAAGCCGAGTGGAAGCGAGATTTGACCCCGATGCAGTATCACGTCCTGCGCGAAAAGGGCACGGAGCGACCCTTCACGGGTGAGTACTGGGAAACCAAGACTCCGGGCGTTTACCTCTGTGCAGGCTGCGGCGCCAAGCTGTTTGAGTCTGAGACGAAATTCGACGCTCACTGCGGCTGGCCGAGCTTTTACGCGCCGGCAGAAGATGCGCCGATCGAAGAGTCGATGGACGACTCGCACTTCATGATCCGTACCGAGGTCACCTGCGCAAACTGCGGCGGGCACCTGGGTCACGTCTTCGACGACGGCCCGGACCCGACAGGACTGCGCTACTGCATCAACTCAGCGTCGATCAAGCTGGACCCAAAATAAGCCAAACCCATGGATCGTCGCGACCATCCGGCAAATCGGTTCGCGAAAACCACGGATCGTCGCGACGATCCGGAGTCGTGGGGTAACAAGGTTGCGGGGTCAAGCCGTTCCAGCTAGCGTGGGCGAGGTGAGAACCAAGGCTCGCGAAGCGAGCCAGGAACAGGTCACGACCTGGATCAACCTCCACCAGGCGGTGCGCGTCCTGCAAGCGCGAATCGAGGCTCGGCTGCAGGCCGAGACCGAGCTTTCGTGGGCTGAGTTCGAGCTTCTGATGCGACTTCAAGTGGCCGCCGACCATCCGCTTCAGATGAGCGAGATCGCGGCCCAGCTCGTGGGCAGCCCGAGCGGCACGACGCGCATCGCCGATCGCCTGGAGCGCGCCGACCTGATCGCCCGCGAGACGCCGCGCGAAAACCGGCGGATCGTCCGGGTGTCTCTCACCGACAAAGGTCGACGGGTTCTGGCCACGGCCGACGAAGTTTTTAGGACCTCGCTGCAGGAAGCGTTCGGCGACCACATGACCGAGACCGAGCTCGAACAGCTCCGCAAGACCCTGCGCAAACTGCTCGAGAAGAACGGCGCATGGCAAGAGGCACGCTGCTCGCCGGGCGCTGCGGCCGCCAGCTGACTCTCAGCGCCCG
>DATLKH010000221.1:0-1997 GCA_035538475.1 Candidatus Dormiibacterota bacterium
GTCGGCGACTGTGACGTCGTGGACGTGCCGGTTCGCGGCTAGCGCGGTGAGGGCGGCGGCGACGGTGCCGTCACCCCCGAGGGGACGTAGTGCCAGCCGATCGCCTCACCATCGCGCAGGTTTACGTCGGAGACTCCGCTGGGCGCGCTTGCCCATTTGCCACTGGTCCTGATGAACAGCGCCCAGTAAGGCTTGTTCTGGGGGAAGCATGCAGTGAATGTCGCGGGCTCGTTGTCGACCTGGCACACGACCTTGCCACTGCCCACGCTCTGGGCGCCGTACTCGATGCCCGAACGGTCCATGAGCGTGATGCCGGCGATCGCGTCATTTGTGAAATCAACACGGCGATCGAACCAGGACCCGGAGAGGTGCTGCACCACGACGTACGCGTGGTGAGTTGTATGTGCTTGCCCGCCGCATGTGACGAGCAACAGTGCGAGCGCGACGCAGAACAATCCTCTGCGCATCCCCAGCCTTTGCATGTAGAGACGGTCGACGGGATCAAATGCTTGCGGTTACGCGCAGATAGCCGGCCTCTTTCGCGATCGGCATGGCGAAGTCGAATACGTCGGGTGTGAGCGACAGCTCGAGATCGGTCGCGGGGAAGCCGGGCCACGCTCCGGATCTGACGCGCTCGTATCTCTCGGAGCGGCGTAGGGGCTCGAGCAGCTGTTGGAGGTCGGTCGCCTCTCCGTTGGCGATGCCCTCCATATATCTCGCGCACGCGTGGTCCTCGGGATGATCGGCCGAACACAGGAGCGTGATGGTCTCGGGCTGCCTTAACAGGCAGGCTTGAACTGTCGCCCTGGCGACGACCAGACTCGCGGCAAAGATGTCATCGCTCTCGACGGCGGCAGCGACCTGGGTGCCGGCGGTTGAACGCTGGATGAGGACTCGACCTTTCAGGTCGACCTCGCGGATCAAGGTCGGCGAGTTGCTGATGGGGATGCCCTCGACGGGCATTGCATCCTCCTCGGCGCTGATGACCGCGCCAGGGGTCTTGGCGGCGAGGTCGCGCGCCTCGCGCACCGTCTTGACGAGGCGCGACTCGCGCGCTCCGCCCGCGAGCGCGTAGGCGCACACGGTGAACGAGCGGAGCACGTCGATGACGACCACCGCGCCGCGCGCCTGCTGCGCGCCGGCGATGCCGGTCGCGTGGACGATGTTCAATGGGGGGCGGTGTCGTCAGATGCGACCGATGCCCGGCGGCCGTTTGGCTTTGAGCAGATCGCCGATGCCGGATCGATGCGAGTCGTCGGCCTGCGGCTCGAGCCCGGCCAGACCGTGCCCGAGCATCGCAACGCGATTCCGGTCGCTCTGATCGTCACCAGCGGACGGCTCCGGTTCGACGACGGCTCGCATACGGGCGAGGTTGGCGCGGGCGAGATGCTGCTCATCAATCCCGGTGAACGGCACCGGTATCACGCCGATGTCGCCACGTCCGCCTACCTCGTTTTCGCCGGGCTGCCCGGCGTGCGCAGCCGGACCTGGACGTTGCGGCGCAAGGCATAAGATCGATCACATCGCGTTCCAGAGCGCGATCACTCGTCCGTGATCGGCATCGCGGAGGATGTTGACGGTCGCCACGTCGAGCTGCAGGTTGGTCGCGACGGTGATGTGGGCGCGGATCCAGGCCACCGCGACGGCGCGGAGTATGTGGCCGTGTCCGAACGCGAGCACCTTTTCTGCACTGGTCTGCTCGACGAGATCGATGAACCGCGTCGCTCGCTGATAGACCTGTTCGGGGGTCTCGCCGCCGGGACAGCCGTCGCGATAGAGCTCCCAGCCCGGATCCGACACGTGGATCTGTTTTGTCGTCAGGCCTTCGTACTCGCCGTAGTCGAACTCCTTGAGCAACGCCGTGACTTCAGGCTGCTCGAAGCCCGCGAGCTTGGCCGTGAGCAGGGCGCGCTGCATGGGGCTCGAGTACACGACATCGAAGACGATGTCTCGCAGGCGGGCGCCAAGCTCGCGTGCGTTCTGCTCGCCGCGCGCGG
>DATLKH010000222.1:0-1931 GCA_035538475.1 Candidatus Dormiibacterota bacterium
ACCGGAGCTTTGCAGCCTCTGCATCACTGGATCACATTTGCGACCGAAACCGTGTCCGGTTCCCCCGGCGGCCTCTGGATCGTCAACGAGTCCGGCTTTCCGCGCGAGCTCTTTGATTCGGGCAGCGTTCGCACCTACAACTGGTCACCCAGCGGCGACTCGCTGCTCATCCAGGACCAGGCACGCGATTGGTGGCAGTACGTCCCGGGCGGAGGCACCGCGCGCCTGGGCTTCGCCGCCATCTGGGCCGGCGCCCTTGCACCGGGCATGGGTTTCGTCTACATCGACGGCCTGGGGAATCTTCACCGCTCGAGCATCGATGGAGCGGACGTCTTGATCGCCAACGACGTTGGCGAGGCGGCCGTCTCTCCCGACGGATTGCGTGTTGCGTTTGTGCACGCATCGACCGACCAGAACCAGGTCTGGGGTTATGACGTCGGACTGCGCGCTCGCTACACGCTCGTCACCGACTCCGCGCCGGTGAGCAGCGTCGCGTGGGACCCCGCGGGCAATCGCGTCGCCTACCTCCGCGCCGACGCGAACGTCACGACGCTTCGGCTTCGCAGCCTGACCGGCACCGCGGCGACCGTGAGTCTCATCAGCGGCGACATCGGTGCGCCGACGTGGTTGCCCGACTCCGCCCATATCGTTTTCGCCGCGCGATCAACAAGCGCGGGCGCGACCCTTCACAAGGCATTCATCATCAACGTCGCGTCGCCGCCGTCGACGCTCAGCGCGGCAGCGGGCCTTCCCTCCGATCCCATCGACGTGTCCTCGCCGATCTCCTCACCGGATGGACATCAGATCGCGTTTCTGAGCGGCGACCAGGTGTGGCTCATGAACGCCGACGGCACCCGGCCGACGGCCCTCACCAAGCTCGATTCGCTGACCTTCCCTTACTCGTGCCGCGCTTTGGCGTGGACTCGGACCTGAGCACGTTCGATCACCTGGTCGAATAGCGACTGCAGGCGGTCGGCGGTCCGCGTCCAGGAGAATCGCTGCGCCAGCAGCCGGCCCCGCCGGCCCATCTGCTGAGCGAGCTCTGGGTTGTTGAGCAGGCGCCCGATGCGCTCGGCGTAGAGCGCGGGGTCGTGCGAGTCGATGAGATATCCGCTGACCTCGTCGCGCACGACTGAGCGCAGGCCCGCAACGCCGGATCCCACCACCGGCCTTCCGCACGCCTGCGCCTCGAGACCGACGAGACCGAACGACTCGCTGTACGAAGGCATCACGCAGACGTCCGCGGCCGAGTAGAAGAACGGCAGCTCGTGGTGCGCAACCGAGCCGAGGAAGTCGACGCGGTCGCGCACGCCTACGGCTGACGCGACCTCTTTCAAGCGCTCCTTCTCGCTCTCCTCGCCATCGCGCGAATCCTCACCGAGGATCAGGAGCCGGACGTCGTCGTGGGCTCGATCGCGGAGCAGAGCCAGAGCGCGGATCGCCACCTCGACACCCTTGAGGCGCTCGAGCCTGCCCACGAACAGCAGCAGCCGGCCCGGCCCATAGCCGATGGTGCGACGCGCCTCGTCGCGGTCGATCGGCTGGAACATCGAAAGGTCGACGCCGGGCGCTACGACCGCAACGTGATCGGGGTCGGCGCCATAGAGACGGACGAGGTCGGCGCGTTCGTCTTCGGTCGACGCGACGAGGAGGTCGGCCTGAGCGGTGATCTGCTTCTCGACCTGAATGCGAAGCTCAGGCTCGGGCCGCGCCCCGGTTGCCAGCGTCTGGTTCTTGACGAGGCCGAGCGTGTGCGCCACGTGCGCCCACCCCGCTGAAAGCTGGGGTCGGAGCAAGCAAGCGACCTCGCCCGAGAGCCAGTAGTGCGAGAAGAGCAGGTCGTAGGTGACGTCTTCGACCACCGCGAACTGACGGATGCGGTTGGCGAAGCCGGGCACCTCGGCGTAGAGCGAGTACTTGTCCAGGTCCTG
>DATLKH010000223.1:0-3090 GCA_035538475.1 Candidatus Dormiibacterota bacterium
ATCGCCGCATGGAATTCGTCGGCACATTTCAAGGCGCCGCCGTCTATGACGACTACGCGCACCATCCGACCAAGGTCCGGGCCACCATCCAGGCGGCGCGCGAGCTGCGACACCGCCGGCTGATCGTGGTTTTCCAGCCGCACCGCTTCTCGCGACTCCATGCATTGATGCACGATTTCGCGCGCTCTTTCGAAGGTGCGGATCGGGTCTTTGTCCTCGACACCTACAGCGCAGGGGAAGAGAACGTTTCCGGCGTTCAGGCGGCAGACCTTGCGCACCAGATCCCGCAAGCGCAGTACGTCGGCGACTTCAGCACAGCACGTGAGGCTCTTGAAGACATCGTTGGTCCGGACGATCTCGTGCTCTTGATGGGCGCGGGCGACATCAAGAAGTTGGGCGATGAGCTGGCGCACAAAAACTAATCTCGCGTGGGTGCGCGGCTTGCCCGGCATGAAGGAGCACGAAGCTCTCGCCTCGCGCACATCCTTCGGCATCGGCGGGCCGGCCGAGTTCTTCGTCGAGCTCGCGAAACCGGCATCGATCGAGACTGCTATCGACGGCTGCCGCGAGCGCGGCATTCCTTACCTATTGCTGGGCGCCGGAACGAACCTCCTGATCGCGGATCGCGGAGTCGAAGGACTGGTGATTCGTGTGGTCAGCCGGGACCACGAGATCTCGGGCACACGCATTCGCGCCGCGGCCGGGCTGAAGATGATGCGCCTGGCCCGGATCGCCGCCGACGCGAACTTGCGTGGATTCGAATTTGCAATCGGTGTCCCAGGCTCCGTCGGAGGGGCCGTCTACCAGAACGCCGGCTGCTGGGGCAAAGAGATCCGGGAGGTGCTGGTCGAGGGCGAAGGCTATGTGCCGGGCGAGGGCAAGAAAACCTGGCAACCCGCGGACCTGCAGCTTGGATATCGAACATCGGCACTTCGTGACGGCGGATTGAAAGGTGCGCTGGTCGTCGCGGCCACGATCCAGCTGGAACGCGGAGATGGGGAAGAGGCAAAACGGCTGATGGTCAAGCTGACGGCAGAGCGCAACGAGACGCAGCCGATCAAAACCAAAAACTGCGGCAGCGTTTTCAAGAACCCACCTGGAGATTCCGCTGGGCGGTTGGTGCAAGCCGCGGGTTTGAAGGGCGTGCATGAGGGGTCGGCCGTGGTTTCGACGCTACACGGCAACTTCATCATCAATGAAGGTGGCGCCAAAGCCTCCGATGTGCGCAAGCTCATCGAGCGCGTTCAAGCCGAAGTCAAGCGCCGTTTCGGCACCCAGCTGGAGCCTGAGGTCGAGTTCGTGGGCCGCTGGAATTGAGGATCGCGGTCCTGCGCGGCGGCAAATCGGCGGAGCGCGATGTCTCGCTGCGTTCAGGCGCTCAGGTCGCGAAGGCGCTTGCATCACGCGGGCACGAGGTGACGGAGATCGATCTCGATCTCGAGACGTGGAACGCGCTGCGTGACGGCCGATTCGAGTGCGTGTTCAACGCATTGCACGGACGCCTCGGCGAAGACGGAACGGTGCAGGGAATGCTCGAGCTGCTGGGTCTCCCGTACACCGGCTCGGGCGTTCTCGCCTCGGCGCTCTGCATGGACAAGGCGCGCGCCGGCACAGTCATGAACGGCGTGGGTCTGCACGTACCCGACTTCGAAGAGCTCGAGATCAAAGAAGGAGTTTCGTCGGACGCCGTCGAGCGGCTGATCGGCCGGTTCGGCTTTCCGCTGGTGATCAAGCCTGTGCGCGAAGGCTCGACCATCGGGCTGACCATCGCCAAGGACGAGGACATGGTGGCGAGCGGACTCGCGCAAGCCGGCCGTTACGACCGTCGCGTTCTGGCGCAGCACTTCATCGCCGGCACCGAGGTGACCATCGGCGTGCTCGCCACTCCGGACGTTCAGGTCTTGCCCACTCTCGAAATCGTGAGCGACAACCCGGTCTATGACTACGACGCGAAATACACGCCGGGCAAGTCGCATCACATCATCCCGGCGCGGATTCCGGAAGAGGCGCGGAAGGCCGCACAAGATGCGGCGGCGCGGGCGTTCAGGGAGCTCGGCTGCTCAGGAATGGGACGGGTCGACATCATCGTCGACGCCGCCGGCACGCCGTGGGTCCTGGAAGTGAACACGGTGCCCGGACTGACTGAGCTTTCACTGCTTCCTGACGCCGCGCGCGCGGCCGGCATCGCCTTCGACGAGCTGTGCCAGAGGTTGGTCGATCACGCCGTCGGGCGGCATCGAAACCGGGTGGGGCCGACTTCGATTTGAACATCCGCCACCGCCCCTCACCGCCGTCGCCTCGTGCCCCTTGGCCGGAAGGTCTCGACCGCACACAGCCGCTGCAGGGCCGGCCGTGGACCCGTCCGCAGCGCGCCGTGCGGCCGCCGGACGTTCAGTGGGGCTGGCGCGCGCTCGCGGCCTTGATCGCTGCGGCCGAGATCGGCCTGCTGGGCTGGCTGTGGTTTGGCCCCGCCCTTTCAGTGCACTCCATCCGAGTTTCGGGCGGACGTCACATGACGCCGGAGCAAGTGACGCGAGCGGCAGGCTTGAGCAGCGGAAATTCCCTGCTGTCGATCGATGGTGAGTCGGCGCAGCAGCGACTTCTCGCTCAGGTGTGGGTCCGCACCGCAAGCGTGCAGCCCGAGTTTCCGGGCACCGTGGTGATCCAGATCAGCGAGTGGCAGCCGGTGGCCGCGTACCATGCCGGCACTTCGAGCAAATTGTTCTTGCTCTCGGATCAATCCGTCGTCCTGGGCGCGGCCGCGAGCGCCGGGCCGCTGATCGTCATTCAGGGTCCGGCGGGCAACGATCCCCGGGTTGGGGATCGGCCCCTCGATCCTCAGCTGCTGGTTGCGCTTGTCAATATGCAAAAAGCCATGCCGTCGTTGATCGGCCAGGAAGTCTCGGGATTCGTCTTCGATTCCTGCGGTGACCTGACCATGGTGGTGAAGCGCGGCTGGAGGGTTTACTTCGGCCGAGTGCTGACGCCAGAGCAGTTCTCCGGCTTGCGCGACAAGCTCGCGAGCCTCAAGGCGATCCAGGGCAACGGCAACGTGGACTACAACTCGGCCGACCTGGAGTATGTGAACGT
>DATLKH010000224.1:0-1559 GCA_035538475.1 Candidatus Dormiibacterota bacterium
AGGTCCGGGCTGTTGATCCGGTGCAGCAGCGCGCTCAGGGCGTCTTCGACCGAGGTGCCGAGCGTGACCTCGGTGGTGACGCGCTCGAACTCCGTCGACACCGGCGGCTGCGACTTCGTGGCGACCGTCTCGAGCGCCTGGTCGATCGCGTAGCCGGTCTTCAACGAGTTGGAGAGGAGCTGCAGCATGCTCGTCAGCTGGTCGTTGAACTGGCGCTCCCGTCGCCGCTGTAGGTAGGCGACGACGATGGGCGGGATGATGAACCCGATCGCGCCGAGGATCAGCGGCCCGACCGAGATGCCGAACCGGAACAGGCCGATCAGGACAGCAAGCCCGACCACTCCGATGCGGATCAGCAGGTACTCGGGCGGCGTGACGTTGAGGCCCGCGCGCGCCAGGTCCTCGCCGAGTGTCGGCTTGCCTTCTTTCTTGCGGCGCTGGCTCAGGTTCTCGGCGGCGGGCTTCAGCAGCCTGTCCACCAGCTCGCGGGGCGTGGCTCGCGGCGGAGCCGGCATCGTCGGCGGGCGGGCCAGGATGATGTCCTTCCGGACCTTGTCCAGCGAATAGAAAAAGATAGCGATCGCTGCCGCCATGGGAACGGCGACGATGACGGGCGCCGACAGATCCATCAGCGGCGGGACACCTCTAGAAGAGAGAGGGGTAGTTGGCTTGAATGACCGGCAGCGTCACGCCCTTGGCGTCGTTCACGCTCGGACATTTCGGGTCGGGGTTCTGCGCGCCCGGCGCGTAGTCCTTGTAGGACTCGAGCGTGTACTTGAGTGACGCATAGGTCAGGAACCATGTGATCACCTCGGCCTCACACTGGGTGACCACGACGGTGAGGCTGCTCGCGGTCGTGGTGGCGCCTGGCGACGTAGCCGGCGGGCCGACCTTGATCACGTGGAGCTGCGTAAAGATCGTCTTGTCGGCGACGCGGCCGTTGCTCTGCACGGTCGCGATCACCGAGATGTAGTCGCCTGGCTGGATGAAGCCGGCGACGCCCTGCTGCTCGCTCGTGGGGATCGTCAATGCGACGTAGCCCTGGGGAATCGCGAGGTACTCGGCCTGCGAGCCGAGGGCCTGGTTGGGCTTGGCCACGTCGTTGGCCGACACGACCTCGCCGCTGAAGATCGTGACCAGCGGCACCATCCCCACGACTTCGTTGACGTTCCCGAAGTAGACCTTGGGATAGTCGTTCGGCACGTTCAGCTGCTTGATCGTGAGGTCGCCGGCCGCGATCGGGATGCGAGGCTGGAGGTCCTTGATCGCGAACACGACCGTCTGTTTGGGACTCAGGTTGGCGGTGCTCGCGTTGAGGGCAACGAGGACGAAAGCGGCGATCACCACGAGCGCGAGGACTATGCCCAGGAGGGTGAATGGGAGGCGCGAAGTAATTGCGCTAAAGGTCCGCAAGGCCGACCAATCATAGGCAAGATATGCCGGTGCCGAGCCCCCCTAAGTTGATACCCAAAACGAGACTTTCGTGCCAGCGCGGGCAGTCCCTCGTTGAGTTCGCGGCAAGCTCTGTCGTGCTGCTTTTGCTCATCGGCGGGCTGGTC